>NZ_JBISWK010000142.1:0-1207 GCF_044462205.1 Kocuria rhizosphaericola
GGACGAGGCCCGGGCGTTCTTCCGGCCGGCGGGGGCACCACGGGCGGTTCCGCCCTCCTCCCGGCCGGGTCCTTCGATTAACTATTGCCAACATTGATTACCGGCGCGTAGTTTGACGGCACAGCAGTCCGTCGGACGCGCTTTCGGATCTCCGTGAGCTCCACGGTGCACGCCGCACGACCAGCAGCACGACATTTCCTGTCGCCCACCGCCACCGCGTGCGGAGCGGCGACGCCGGGGGGAGGTCCTGCCGCGCGCTGCCGGCCCCGGGGCCTCCCCGGGGCGAGGACCGAGCACAGGAGACACAGGACATGACTGCTGGAAAGACATGGGCGGCCACGGGCGCCACGGCCGCGATGCTGGCCGGAGGGCTCTTCCTCGGTGCCCCGGCCGCCGTCGCGGCCCCCGGGGACCCCGCCTGCCTGCAGGCCACCGCCCAGCTGGACGCGGCCCTGACCGGGGCGGGCCTCACACCCGACTCGCTCGCGGCGCTCGGCTCGTCGGCCGAGGCCGTGGCCGCCGCGGAGGCCCAGTACGCCGCGCTCGTGGGAGGCGCCGGCGGGCCGAGCCTGCAGGAGCTGGAGGCCGCCGGGGCCGCGCTGATGGCAGCCCAGGAGTCCGGCGATCCGGAGGCCATCGCCCAGGCCGAGGCGCGCCTGGTCGAGCTCGACCAGGAGCTCGCCGCCGCGCTCGGCACGCTCGACCCGGCCGTCGCCGAGCTGGCCCTCGCCGACGCCGCCGTGTCGTTCGAGGCGCTCCTGGCGCAGCTGGCCCTCGACGAGGCCACGGTCAACCAGTTCCTCGTGCTCCTCGAGCAGGCCGTCGTGGCCTGCGAGGGACCGGCCGCCCCGGCCCCCGCGGCCCCGGTGGTCCCGGTGGTCCCGGCGCCGGTCGTGGCGCCGGTGGTCCCCGCACCGCCCGCCCCGGCCGAGGCCGCCCCGGTCGAGGCCGCCCCGGTCGAGGCCGCCCCGCTGGAGGTCGCGCCGGCGCCCGTCGCACCCGTCGTGGCGGCACCCGTCGAGACCGCGCCCGTGGCCGTCAACCCGGGCCTCAATCTGCAGACGGCCGCCGCGGAGCCGGAGCAGCGCCCCGGCTCCGGCCTCCTGGCCGGGCTGCTCGCCGCGGGGACCGCCGCGAGCGCGGCGGGCGTGCTGCGCCTGCGGCGGCGCAGCCGGTCCTGAGCCGCCCGCCGTCCCGGGGCCCACGA
>NZ_JBISWK010000143.1:0-14997 GCF_044462205.1 Kocuria rhizosphaericola
ACGGCGCCGCTCCCCGGCCGGCGGAGTTCTCAGTCCCGGGTCACGGCGCTGCTGCCGGCCGTCGGAGCGGTCGGCGGGGCCAGGATCGCCACGAACCGGGCGAGGTCCTGGGCCGCGGCCATGACGAGCCGGTCCTCCGCCCGGGAGGGGTCGGTGAGGTCGGAGTTGAGCCGGCCCACCAGGGAGCGCACCCGCTCGGCCGCCTCCTCGGGATCCTCGCTGTCGGCCCACGCGCGCACCACGTCGGCGGCGGACTGCACCGCCTCGGCGAGCCGGGCACTCAGGGCCGCGGGCACCAGCCAGTCGCGCTGCTCGTGGTCGTAGAGCTCGCGCACCGCGTCCGTGAAGCCCCGGACGTGGAAGATCACGTTCTCGAGCTTCAGCAGGGAGTCGTAGCCGGGGTCCTCCGAGACTGCGGTGCGCCGCCGGCGGCGGCGCAGCACCATCCGGGGGTTCCCGCGGGCGCTGCGCGCCGACTCGTCGACGGCCTCGCGCACCTCGCCCGTGATCCGCACCAGCGCGTGGTTGCGCTGGCCCCAGTCCCGCCCGCCGGTGGTGCCGGGCTCCGCGAGCTCCCCGGCGACGTCCTCGAGGTAGTCGACGACGACGTTCTGCAGCCGGTCGAGCTGCAGGCGTGCGGTGCGGAAGTCCAGGGGCGGGATGACCGTCACGTTGACGATCAGGCCGATCGCGACGCCCACCGACATCTGCACGAGGAAGCCCGCCGAGAAGCCCTCGGCGTCCTGGCCCCCGAGGATGAGGACGAACAGGGCACCGACCGGGACGTACTCCGCCCCCGCCCCGAGCTGGCGGATGCCCGCCAGGAGGACGCCCAGGCCGACCGCCACCGGGACCGTCACGAGGTTGGGCTCACCGACCAGCAGGACTCCCGCGGCCAGCATGATGCCCAGGGCGATGCCCGCGACCGTCTGCAGCCCCGCCCGGACCGAGCCCAGCACGGTCGGGTACATCGCGGAGATCGCGCCGAGCGGGGCGTAGTACGGGTAGTCGTCGATCACCCCGGGCATCCGCTGGGCGACGACCCAGGACAGGGCCACGGCGAGCGCGGTCTTGAGGGCCAGGAGGAGCCGGGCCCCGCGTATGGTATGCACCCGGACATCCTACGGACCCGCCGGTAGGATCGAGCCGCCGACCGCTCCTCCGGGAGCCCGCCCCGAGGAGACCCCATGAGCCGACCGCCGCACCGGCGCCTGCTGCTGGTCCTCGCTGTGGGAGCCGGCGGGGCACTGGGCACCGCCGCCCGTCACGGCCTCGCCCTGCTGGTGCCGACGGTGGCCGGCTGGCCCCTGGCCACCCTGGCGGCGAACCTGCTCGGGGCGTTCCTGCTGGGGTTGCTCCTGGAGTCCCTCCTGCTGCGCGGCGCCGAGACTCCCCGCGGGAGCCTGCTGCGCCTCGGCGTCGGCACCGGGGCGCTGGGCGGGTTCACGACGTTCTCCTCGCTCGCCCTCGAGGCGGAGCGGCTGCTGGCGGGCGGGGCCACGGGTCAGGCACTGGCCTACGTGGGGATCTCGCTGGGGTGCGGGTTCCTGGCCTGCCTCGCCGGCACCGTCCTCGCGGCCCGGGGGCGGCGCGCGTGACCGTCCTGCTGATCTGCCTCCTCGGCGGACTGGGGGCGATGGCCCGGTTCGCGGTGGACGGGGCCGTGCGGCAGCGGTGGGCGACGTCCTTCCCCGCCGGCACGGTGGTCGTCAACGTGAGCGGCTCCTTCCTCGCCGGGCTCCTGTCCGGCGCCGCGCTGGCCGGCACGCTGGGCGGGCCCGCCGCCGCGGCCTCCGTGATCGGCTTCTGCGGTGGGTACACCACCTTCTCCACCGCGATGGCCGACACCGTGCGGCTGGCCCGGGACGGGAGGGCGCGCCGCGCGCTGCTCAACGCCGCGGGCACCGGTGCGCTCACCGTGCTCGCCGTGCTCGCGGGGCTGGCCGCGGCCGCGCCGCTGTTCTGAGCAGTGGTCCGCCCGGCGGTGAGCGCGGGGTCCCGGGCCCCGACCCGCAGCTCCTCGCCGGGGCCTCCGGGCAGGAGACGATCTATTTCACCAGCAGGCTTGCTATTCTGTTGGGAGCATCCGTTCCAGCACGTCCGACCCGAGAAAGCAGGACCCCGTGGCCGACATCGACCCCGAGAACGCGCGCAACGACCCCGAGAAGGCCCGCGACGCCCTGAACGAGGAGTCCGGCAAGAGCATCGAGGGAGACACCCCGCCCGACGCCGGCTCGGGCGTGGGGCCCACCAACCACGAGCTCGACGTCGACCGGCCCGGCGACTCGTCGAAGGGGAAGATCGCGCTGGCGGTCATCCTCGGCCTCGTGGTGCTGTTCGCGGTGCTGTGGTTCGTCGGCGCCGTCGTGGGCATGTTCTGAGCCCCCGGCCCTGAGGCGCCGGGCCGCCCGGCGACCCGGGCCGCCGACGGCCGGGGTCCGCGCTCACGGCCGCCCGTCGTCCTCACCGGTGTGCCCGTCGGTGTCCTCGTCGGTGTCCTCGTCGTCCTCCTCGGTCCAGTCCGCCGAGGACGGGCCCATCATGGCGAAGCGCTCGCCGTCCGGGCCGGCGGCGAAGACCAGTTCCCCGTAGCCGAACTCCTCCGGCTCCTGGACCAGCGTGCCCCCCGCGGCGACGACCCGCTCGGCGGCGGTGTCGGCGTCGTCGACCTCGAAGCAGACCCACCACAGCGGCGGGGCCTCCTGCAGGTGGTCGACGTCCTGGGCAGGCACGCCGATCCCGCCGGCCGAACGGTCCATGCCCGGGACCGTGAACACCGCGTACGCCTCGTGCCGCGTGCCGATGTCCTGGTACGTGTAGCCGAAGACCTCGGCGTAGAACCGCTCGGCGGCCGCCTGGTCGGAGGTCAGGAGGTCGCACCAGGCCACGGTCCCGTGCTTGCCGACGATGCTGAACCCGGTGTGCTCCTGCGGTTGCCACACCCCGAAGGCCGCCCCCGTGGGATCGATCCACACGCCCATGGTGCCGAAGCTGCCCACGGCCATCGGCTCGAACAGCTGCCGCGCGCCGGCCGCCACCGCAGCCCGGCCGGTGGCCACGATGTCGTCCGACGCGAGGTAGACCGCCCACGCGTGCGGGTCGTCCTCCATGTCGGGCAGCGCCGGCGACATCCCCGCCACCGGCTCGCCGTCCACCAGGGCGTTGCAGTAGCCGCCGTACTCCGGCTCCGAGGGCGTGAACCGCCACCCGAGCACGGTGGCGTAGAAGTCCATGGAACGGTCCAGGTCCGAGACCATGATGTCCGCCCAGCACGGAGCCCCCGTAGGCCATCGGTCGATGCGCTCGGTCATGCCTGAGTCCTCTCGTCGCGCGCCGGGACCGGTCGGTCCGGGCGCCTGCGACGCGGGCCGCACCCGGGCGGTCCTTCGTCCCCCATGGTCGTCCCCCGCGCCCCGGTTGGGAACACCTCCCGCCGACATTCGCGGGCCCGGGGCGCTCCCCCGCGCGCGGGGCGTTAACATTTCTCGTTTCCTGCCGGGGCCCGCGATCCGTTCCTAGACTCGGAGCAGGACAGGGGTCACGGCCGCGGCCGGAGCCCTCCCCCGGGGGATCGACGAGGACAGCATGCGTGCGTGGTGGATCGATGAGCCCGGTCCCGTCGCCGGCGGGCCGATGCGGTTCGGACAGTGCCCCGACCCCGTGCCGGGAGCCGGGGAGCTGCTCGTCCGGGTGCGGGCCTGCGGGGTGTGCCGCACCGACCTGCACCTCGCGGAGGGCGACCTCCCCCTGCACCGGGCGGGGGTGATCCCGGGCCACGAGATCGTGGGCGAGGTGGTGCGCGCGGGCCCCGGGTGCGCCCGGTTCCGGAAGGGCGAGCGCGTGGGCGTCGCGTGGCTGCGGCACACCTGCGGCCGCTGCCGCTTCTGCCGCCGCGGGCGGGAGAACCTCTGCACGGCCCCCCGCTTCACCGGGTGGGACCAGGACGGCGGATACGCGGAGCTCACCCTGGCCCCCGAGGCCTTCGCGTATCACCTGCCCGAGGAGTTCGACGACGAGCACGCGGCCCCGCTGCTGTGCGCCGGGATCATCGGCTACCGGGCGCTGCGGCGCGCCGAGCTGCCGCCCGGGGGCCGGCTGGGCATCTACGGCTTCGGGGCCTCCGCCCACCTCGCCGCCCAGGTGGCCCTGCACCAGGGCGCGGAGGTCCACGTCATGACCCGCTCGGCGGCGGCGCGCGAGCTGGCCCGCGAGCTGGGCGCCGCCTTCGTGGGCGAGGCCGACGAGCCTCCTCCGGTGCCCCTGGACGCGGCGATCCTCTTCGCCCCCGTGGGCACGCTCGTCCCCCCGGCGCTGCGCGCCCTGGACCGGGGCGGCACCCTCGCCGTCGCCGGGATCCACCTCAGCGACGTCCCGGCCCTCGACTACGCCGCGGAGCTCTTCCAGGAGCGGCAGCTGCGCAGCGTGACCGCCAACACCCGGCAGGACGGCGAGGAGTTCCTGCGGCTGGCCGCCCGGCTGGGGCTGCGCCCCAGCACCGTCCCCTACCCCCTGCGCGCGGCCGACCGGGCCCTGGCGGACCTGGCCGCGGACCGGGTCACGGGAGCCGCCGTGCTGCGCGTGTGAGCCGTGGCGCCGCAGGCCCCGGGCACGGTCCGCCGGGCCGTGCGGCAAGGGACAGCCGGGCGGGGACCGCCCTTGGGGAAGCACATCGAGCAGACCGCAGAGAGGAGACCCGCCATGACCGTCCTGGTGGTCTACGAGTCCATGTACGGCAACACCCACCGGATCGCCGAGGCGATCGGACGGGTGCTCACCGAGGCAGGGGCCCCCGCGGAGGTGCGCTCGACCGCCGAGGCGCAGCGGCATCCGCCGGTGGCCGGTGACGTGCTGGTGGTCGGCGCCCCCACCCACGGCCACGGGCTGAGCCGGGAGAACTCCCGCGAGCAGGCCGTGCGGGACGCCTCCCGCCACCACCTGGACGTGGACGGCTCGGCGACCGGGCCCGGGGTCCGCGAATGGCTGGCCGCCCTGGACGCGGAGGGCGGCCGGGCGACCGCCTTCGACACCCGGATCAAGGGCCCGGCGATGCTCACCGGCCGCGCCTCGCAGAAGATCGCGCGCGCCCTCGAGGAGCACCGCTACGAGCTAATCGCGGAGCCGGAGAGCTTCCTCGTGACCATGGGCAACGAGCTGGTCCCCGGTGAGGAGGAGCGGGCCGTCGCGTGGGGCCGCGACCTCGCCGCCGCCCTCTGACCCCCCGGACGTCCCGCACCGGGTCCCGGCCGGCTGTCCGACCCCTCAGGAGCTCCCATGAACGAGCACCCCGTCTCCCGCCCGCTCCGTCCGTCCGACCGGCACGGCGCCCCGCGCCGCACCAGACCCGGTCAGTGGGTGCTGCTGGCCCTGGGCGCCCTCCTGACCGCCCTGGGCCTGGCGGCGCTCGTCAGCGGTCTCGTCCTCGCCGGCGCCGCCGCGGCCCAGCAGGACGGGCGCTTCCTCACGACGTCCCCGGACCGGCACCAGACCATCACCTACGCCCTGGTCGGCCCGCCCGCCGTGCTCGACGTCGGCGACACCCGGGTCTCGCCCATGCCCTTCCTCGACCGGCTCGGCCGCGTGCAGGTGCGCGTGACGGCGGCCGACCCCCGGCAGGAGATCTTCGTGGGCGTGGCCGAGACCGGGGACGTCGACCGGTACCTCGAGGGCGTCGCCCACGCCGAGCTGGGCAGCGCCACGGAGTCCGGGGACGACACCTCCGCCCGGGTGCCCGGCGAACGGGTGCCCGACCGGCCCGGGAACCAGACCTTCTGGGCCGACACGGACCAGGGCACCGGCACCCGGGAGCTGGTCCTGGACCTGCGCTCGGGCAGCTGGACGCTCGTGGTGATGAACGCCGACGCCACCCGGCCGGTCTGGGCGGACCTGCAGCTCGGGGCGCGCTCCGAGCTCCTGGGCCCCCTGGCCAGCGGCCAGCTGGTCGGCGGGCTGATCGGCCTCGTCGTGGGCGTCCCGCTGCTGCTGCTCGGCGCCGCCGGGCTGGGCCGGGACATCGACCCGCGCACGCCGCCGCGCGGCACCGGTCCGGGCGCGGTGCTCGCCGGGGTCCCGGACCGGGACGGGACCCCGCGGCCGGTCTCCCCCGTGCGCGTGACCGGCTTCCTCGACGCGGGGCTGTCCCGGTGGCTGTGGCTGGTCAAGTGGTTGCTGGTGATCCCGCACCTGATCGTGCTGGCCGTGCTGTGGTTCGCGCTCGTGGTCACCACGGTGGCCGCCGGGGTCGCCGTGCTGTTCACGGGCCGGTACCCGCCCTCGTGGTTCTCCTTCTGCGTGGGGGTGCTGCGGTGGAGCTGGCGGGTGGGGTTCTACTCGTACTCGGCCCTGGGCACCGATCGGTACCCGCCCTTCACCCTGGCGCGCGCGGACCATCCCGCGGAGCTGGAGGTCGCCTATCCGGAGCGGCTCTCCCGGGGTCTCGTGCTCGTGAAGTGGTGGCTCCTGGCGATCCCGCACCTGCTGATCATCGGGGTGCTCGCAGGCGGCGGGAGCACGTGGAGCAGCACCGGCGACGACGGCACGACGACCACCGGTTGGGGGCCGTCCCTGCTCGGCCTGCTCGTGCTCGTGGCCGGCGTGCTCCTGCTCTTCACGGGCCGGTACCGCCCCGAGCTGTTCGCGCTGGTCATGGGCATCAACCGCTGGGTCAACCGGGTCCTCGCCTACGTGCTGCTGATGCGTGACGAGTACCCGCCGTTCCGGCTCGACCAGGGTCCCGTGGAGCCCCGTCCCGTGGAGTCCCCGCCCCACGAGGCGGCGGCGCCCTGGGGCCGTCCGGCGCAGGACCGGGCGCACGACCGGGCCGGGGACCGGCCGGGCGACGGGCCGGGGGACGATCGGGGCGGCCAGGACCCGGCCCGCTGACCCGTCCTCCCGGACGGGGCGTTCGGGGAGAGCCGCTCAACGGAATCGGACGGCCTCGATCCGCGCCCGGAAGAACTCGCCCGCGGCCTGCCGGTCGGTCCCCCACGCCCAGCCGGCACGCAGGACGGTGGGCACGCGCACGCCGGCGAAGTCGGTCTCCCCGGACAGCGCGACCCCGAAGGGGTGGCGGCCGAACCCGGTGCCGTCGGGATCGCCCCACCGCTGCATGCTCAGTTCGCGGAGCCGGCCCTCCTGGTCGACCCGGAGCAGGGCGTCCTCGCGCTCACCGCCGAGGACCCAGGACATGACGGCGGTGTCCGGGGCCGGCCCCTCGGACCAGGTGGCGCCCAGACAGGCCGGTGGAACGGTGATGCTCTCGCCGGCGAGCCGGCCCGCGGCGCTGCGGGTGATGTCCGGGCCCGCGGCCGACATCACGGGCAGGACACCCAGCAGCCGCCACCGCAGCTCACCACCGCCGGGGCCGTACCGGTCGTAGCCCGCGACCGGCAGGCCGAGGAGCCGGGTGCGGGCGGCCCACACGAAGCCGGTGCCGGGCGCGACGAGCTGCCGGGCGGAGAAGGCGCGCCACGAGCCGCCGAGCCGGATCTCGCCGCGCATCGACAGCTCCGCCACGGACCACGCCGGGGTGCCGGGCGGCACGGCCCGCTCCAGCCAGCGGCGCGCGGGCTCGGGCAGACCGGCGATCACCGCGGCGTCCACCGCGGGCGGGGGCGGATGGCCTGGGCGGTGCAGGTCCGCCCAGTGCCTGCGGGCGCCGCGCGGCAGCCACCCGGTCACGACCGGCTCCTGAGCATCACGACGGCGGCCGGCAGGTACCACAAGAGGGGCACCAGGCGCAGGGCCGTGGTGAGCCCGCCCATCGGGGAGAGCGGCCCCGCGGTGGGCACGAGGGAGAGGACGGAGAGCAGGGCCGCGACGGCCGCCCCGGCGGCGATCCCGCCGAGCCACCGCGGGTACGCGCCGCGGGCGAGGGAGAGCGCGGCGACGGCGGCGAACGAGACCGCGAGCGGGAGGTTGGCCAGGGCGAGGAGGACCACGCACAGGTCCGTCACCGCGCTCGCCGTGGCCGCGTCCATCGACGCCGCCGCCGGCATGGTCAGCACGAGCTGCACCCCCTGGCCGGCAATGTTCAGGGCCGCCGCCATGAACCCGGCCCCGAAGGCCACGGCGGACACCGTGCCGGGCGCGCCCTCCGCCCGCAGCAGGCGTGCCCACACCCAGCCGAGGAAGCAGACCAGCGCCGCCTGGCCGAGGACGAAGAGCATGCTCTGCGCCAGCACGGGCCCACGGTTGCGCGCCAGGAACGGCCCGTAGGCGGGGTCCCCGGTGGCCGGCCAGGGACCGGAGAGCGCGGTCTCGAGGAGCCCCCCGGCGATGCCGAGGAGCACGGAGAGCAGCCCGGCGGCCGCTCCGGCGACCGGCCACAGGACGGGGCCGGGAGCGGTCTGCGACGGGGTCCGGGACCGGGTCATGCCCCCAGGCTAGACCGGTGCCCCGGCCCCGGTCCCCTCCGGACGGAGATCCGTGGCCGCCGGTCACACTCGGACACGGGAGCCGGTGGAGGAGCAGGATGGCCCCATGCGCGTGCACCGGCTCCCGGCACCGTCGTCGTGCCCCACGGCTCCTCCTCGGGCCCCCGGGGCGGTGCTCGCGCTGCTCCTCGCGGCGCTGCTGCTGCTCGCGCACCTGGCGGTGCCGCCCTCCGCCGCCGCGCTGGAGCACGGGGGACAGAACGGCCAGGACGTGCGGGAGCTGACCGCCGACGACGTCGACACGTGGCTCGACGGCCTGGTCCCTGCCCTTCTGGACGCCGAGCGCCTCCCCGGGGCCACGGTGGCCGTCGTCTCCGGCGGCGAGATCGTCACGCTGCGCGGTTTCGGCGCGGCGGACCGTCCCCGGCTCGTTCCGGGTGCCACCCCCGTGGACCCCGAGCACCACCTGTTCCGGATCGGGTCGGTGTCCAAGCTCTTCACTGCCACGGCCGTGCTGCAACAGGTGGAGCGCGGTGCCCTGGACCTGGACGCCGACGTCCGCGAGCACCTCGACTTCCCGCTCGAGCTGCCCCTGGGCACGGTGACGCTGCGGCACCTGCTGAGCCACACCGCCGGCTTCGAGGAGCGCGTGGACCACGTCATCACCCCGGACGCCGAGAAGGTCCGTGACCTGCGCACCGAGCTGGCCGAGGACCCGCCGCAGCAGCTCTTCGCACCGGGAACCACCCCGGCGTACTCCAACTACGGCCTGGCCCTGGCCGGCTACGTCGTCCAGGAGGTCACCGGTGTCCCGTTCGAGGAGTACGTCCGACGGGAGATCCTCGACCCGCTGGGCATGAGCTCGAGCACCGCCGAGCAGCCGCTCCCGCGGGAGCTCTCCGACCGGATGGCGGGCGGTTTCCCGGCGCCGGGGGCGGACCCCGCGCCCTTCGAGCACATCTCCGTCCCGCCCGCCGGATCCGTGAGCAGCACCGCCCGGGACATGGCCGCGTTCCTGAACCTGCACCTGGGCCACGGCCCCGGCGCCGTCCTGGGCCCCGAGGCGCTCGCGGCCATGCACGCCCCGGCGCTGCCGCCCGCGTCCCTCGACGGGCTCGGCGCCGCGGAGCAGATGACGCTGGGCTTCCGGGGCCACGAGATGCACGGGGAGCGGGTGCTCTCGCACGGCGGCGACACGAACCTGTTCCACAGCGAGCTGGCCCTGTTCACCGACGCGGACACGGGTCTGTTCGTCTCCCTCAACGGCAACGGGGTGCGCGCGCTCAGCACCGCGGTGGTGCGGCGGCAGCTGGTCCAGCAGTTCGCCCGCCGCTACGTCGCCCCGCCCGAGGGGGCGGCACCGGCGCTCCCTGCCGGCGCCGCCGAGCGGACCGCCGCGGTGGCCGGCCACTACCGCAGCGAACGGCGGGCGGAGTCGAGCGCCGCGGCGCTGGTGGGAGCGCTCGGGATCACCACGGTGACTGCGGGCCCGGACGGGACGATCCGCGTCGGGTCCCTCGCCGCTCCCCCCACCACGATGCGCGAGGTCGAGCCGTGGTTGTGGCGGGAGCCCGGGGGCACGGCCACCCTCGCGGCGCGGGCCGGCGAGGACGGTGTCCGGGACGTGGCGCTGGTCGCCTACAGCACCGAGGGCAGGGTGAGCGCCTGGCACGGGCTGTTCGTGCCCCACCTGCTGATGCTCGCGGCGCTGCTGGTCCTCGTCGTGACGCTGGTCGCCTGGCCGGTGAACCGCCTGCGGCGGCGCCGGCGGTGGGGCCCGCCGGAGACCGGCGCCCGGTCCCGGCGGGTGCGGCGGCTGGCCTACGCGGCTCCGGTGGCCGTGCTGGCGGGGCTCGTGCTGTTCGCCGCGAGCGTCCAGCCGGACCTGTCCCTGGTGCGGCCCCTCACCCGTCTCGGGCAGGCGCTCCTGCTCCTGGGCGTCCTCGGCGTGGTGCCCGCCGCCCTGCACCTGGCCGACGCGATCCGGCACCGGCGCGGGGTGGTCGCCGTGGCCGGGACGGCGCTGCTGACCCTGTCCCTGGCCTGGGTCGCCGGCTACGCGGTGGCGTTCCGCGTCCTGTGGCCCGACATCAGCATCTGACGACCGCGCTGGGCGGAGGGCGGGCGTTGACTGCCGGCGGCGCCCGCACCAGCATGAGTGCCACGGGCCGCCGACGGAGCGGCCGCCGGGACCACCGGGTCCCCGAGCACCGGGAGGACGGCCATGACGCGCATCGGCACCAGGAAGAGCACCAGGTGGAAGGACCTCACGCCGGGGCAGCAGACCGCGCTGCTGACACTGGCGTCCGTGCAGGTCTCGCTGGCCGCCACCGCCTGGGCGGACCTCGCCCTGCGCCCCGCGGAGGAGGTCAACGGCAGCAAGGGGAAGTGGGCGGCGATCATCGCCGTCAACTTCGTGGGCCCCGTCCTGTACTTCCGGCGCGGCATCCGGCGCTGACGCCCCGGGTGGTTCACGATCGCGAACGTTTGCGACGACAGATTTCCGCCCTCCGCACCACCCCTGGTGAGTGGATGCATAGACATTTACGCTGGTCGGACCAGCCATCCCACTCCTCCTACTGAACCGGCCCGGCCGATGACGATCGGTCCCGCCGACGAGGGCCGAGCTCCGGGAGCGCTGGACGGGCCATGGCGTCCCCGCCCGCCTCCTGTGCGGCCGACGGTGAAGGTCTTGTGGCCGGAATCCATCCGCAAGGCATCAGCTGCTCGTTTCTTGGGGGAACCGACATGAAGCACTCACCGACCTCGCGCCTGCTGACCGGAGCCACCACCGTCGCCCTGGCCGCCGGGGGCGTGGCTCTCACCGGCACCGCGGCCCAGGCCGCTGCCCAGCCCTACTTCACCTACACCAACGGATGGCGTGTCGACCTGCACGTGCGGGAGCTCGCCGACGTCAACGGCGACGGCAGGCAGGACGTCGTGGGCTTCGGCTACCGCGGCACCTACGTGGCCCTCGGCCGGGCGAACGGCACGTTCGGCGCGCCGCAGCTGAGGCTGGGCAGTTTCGGCTACGACCAGGGCTGGCGCGTGGACGAGCACCCGCGGCTGCTCGGGGACGTCAACGGCGACGGCCGCGACGACATCGTGGCCTTCGGCAACGCCGGCACCTACGTCTCCTACGGGCAGGCCGACGGCAGCTTCACCGCCCCGGCGCTGAAACTGGGCAGCTTCGGCTCCGACCAGGGCTGGACCGTCGCCGATCACCTCCGGGTGCTCGGGGACGTCAACGGCGACGGCCGCGACGACATCGTGGCCTTCGGCAACGCCGGCACCTACGTCTCCTACGGGCAGGCCGGCAACACCTTCACGGCTCCCGCGCTGAAGCTGGGCAGCTTCGGCTCCGACCAGGGCTGGAACGAGGACCGGTACCCGCGGGAACTGGCCGACATCAACGGTGACGGGCTCGACGACATCGTCGGCTTCGGCTACGCGGGCACCTGGGTCTCCTACGGCCGGACCGACAACACCTTCACGGCTCCCGCGCTGAAGCTGCAGAACTTCGGGGCGGCCCAGGGCTGGACCGTGGACCAGCACCCGCGGGAGGTCGGTGACGTGAACGGCGACGGCCGCGACGACATCGTCGGCTTCGGCTACGGCGGCACGTGGGTCTCCTACGGCCAGGCCAACGGCAATCTGAGCGCAGCGACCCGGAAGGTGCAGAACTTCGGGGTGGCCCAGGGCTGGACCGTGGGCCAGCACCCGCGGGAGCTCGCCGACATGAACGGGGACGGGATCGAGGACATCGTCGGCTTCGGCTACGGCGGCACCTGGGTCTCCTACGGCCGGGCGAACAGCACGTTCAGCGCCCCCGCCCTGGAGGTCGCGAACTTCGGGCTGGCCCAGGGCTGGACCGAGGACCGGTTCCCGCGGGAGCTCGGTGACGTGAACGGCGACGGTCGCGACGACGTCGTCGGTTTCGGCTACTCCTCCACCTACATCGAACTCTTCTGAGTGCTCCGCGCCATCGTGGCGCGAAGCAGGGCGTGAGGGAGACGGAGGGCGTCCCACCGGTCGTGGCAGCGGCCGGCGGGACGCCCTCCCTCGCCGGAACCCCGCGCAGGAGCCCGGGATCACGGTTCAGCACGTTCCGGAGACCCCTTCGCGTAGGCATACGCACGGATCCGGGCTGGTCCACCCCAGTTGTTCCGTCTGCCCGGCAGGATGCGGTCACCGGTGGACCACGGTCCCGGAACGCCTGCCGAGCCCACGGCCCCTCGCCGGTCGATGGAGGTCGATCGGCTTCCCACCCGCCGTCCGGCGATCCGGACCGAGTTCTCCGCTCCCGGCACCTGGAGGTTCCGCCATGAAACGTTCACCGATCACCTGTCTGCTCACCGGATTCTCCGCGACGGCGCTGGTCACCACCGGCATCGCCCTCGCAGGACCCGCCCACGCGGTGTCCGCCCAGGGTTTCCTCTCCTACGTCGACGGCTGGCGGGTCGACCAGCACGTGCGCGAGCTCGCCGACGTCGACGGGGACGGACGCGCCGACATCGTGGCCTTCGGCGACCCCGGCGTCTTCGTCGCCCACGGCCGGGCCGACGGCACCTTCGCCGCACCGGTGCTGGCGGTCCGCGACTTCGGCAGCGCGCAGGGCTGGAGCAACCAGCGGCACGTGCGCACGCCGGCCGACGTCGACGGCGACGGACGCGCCGATCTCGTCGGCTTCGGCAACGCCGGCGTGATCGTCTCCTACGCGCAGCCCGACGGCAGCTTCACGGCGCCGGAGCTGAAGCTCCGCGAGTTCGGCTGGGACCAGGGCTGGCGGGTCGACCAGCACCCGCGGATGCTCGCCGACCTCACCGGGAACGGAACGGCGGACGTCGTCGGCTTCGGGTACTCCGGCGTGACCGTCTCCCACGGCCGGACGGACCGCGCCTTCGACGGCACCGCCGAGCGGATCGACAGCTACGGCTGGGACCGCGGCTGGCGGGTCGACCGGCACCCGCGGATGCTCGCCGACATGGACGAGAACGGGACGGCCGACATCGTCGGCTTCGGGGACGCCGGCACGTACGTCTCCTACTTCTCGGTGCTCGGGGACACGTTCACCCAGCCCGCGCTGGAGATCCCCGACTTCGGGTACGCCCAGGGCTGGCGGGTCGACCGTCACCCCCGGGAGGTCGGCAACGTCAACGGGCACGGCCCCGCGGACGTCGTCGGCTTCGGCCACCGCGGCGTCCTCGCCGCCTACTCCCGGCCCTCCGCCCCGGGGGAGCCGAAGTACCTCCCGGTCTCGCTCGAGCTCGCCGACTTCGGCGTCGCACAGGGCTGGCGCACCGAACGGCACCCGCGGGACCTCGCCGACCTCAACGGCGACGGCATCCTGGACGTGGTCGGCTTCGGCAACGCGGGCGTCCACGCGGCCTACGGGGACGACGACTTCTTCATCGGCCCCGAGCTGACGTCGTCCTCCTTCGGCTGGTCGGACGGCTGGGACCCTGCCCGGTTCCCACGCCTGCTCGGGGACGTCAACGGGGACGGCCGTGACGACGTCGTCGGCTTCGGGTACTCGGCCACCTATGTCGGCCTGTCCTGACGTGCCCGGCGGGGTCCTCCGAGCCGGAACGGAGCCGCTTCAGGCCGGGCGCAGTTCGACGGTCAGCAGCTGGGGCGGAGCGTTGATCCGCACGGGCAGCAGGCTGAACCCGATCCCGCAGGTCAGGAGCATCCCATTGCCCGCGGCACCGTAACCGGCCGCGGCGAAGCCCTCGGCCGCGGCGAAGCCCTCGGCCACGAGCTCCTCCTCCTCGGTCAGCCCCAGACAGGACCACCGGGACAGCAGGGGCAGGGCGATCTGCCCGCAGTGGGTGTGCCCGGCCACCGCCAGCGGAGCGGTCCCGGCGGCCAGCTGCGGGAACGTGGTCGGGTGGTGCATCATCACCAGCCGCGGCTCGATCGCCACCCCGTAGCCGACCACGAGCAGGCCCACGGCGACCACGACCGCCACCAGACCCGTGAGGACGCGGCGAAGACGCCGGTGCCGGTGTCCCCGGCGGCCGGGAACCGCCTCGTCGTCCCGGGCAGCTGGGTGGGCCAGCGGAGTCCTCTCGGGGGCGAACCGGGCCGGCGGGCTCGTGCCGGGCCCGAGGAGCGGCACCGTCGGTTCCGTCCCGCCGGCCCCGGCCTAACGGCCCTCTCCGTGTCCCCCGGCTGCTCCGGCGACTAGGGTGGGTGGTCCCAGATCGATGGCACTGAGCCCGGAGCACTTCCCGCCCGAACCACCGAGGAGCACGCCGATGACCCACCGCACCCTGACCCTTGCCGTGGCCGGCCTGACCGGGGCGCTGCTGCTGACCGGCTGCCAGGACGAGACCCGGCTGACCCAGCTGGACCAGTCCGGGGTCTCCACCGAGGAACTGGTCGGCCAGCAGATCACCCTCACCAACGACGTGGAAGGCATCTACGGGGAGGAGTTCCTGACCATGGGCGATGAGCAGACGGTGGTGTTCGTGAGCGAGATGCCCGCCGATCTGCGCCCCGGCGACGAGGTCGAGGCCACCGGCACCGTGGCCGCCGGCGACCTGTTCAGCGAACCCGGCGACCGTGACCGGCTGATGCGCCTCACCGACGAGGAGACCGCCAACTACCTCGTCAACCGCGA
>NZ_JBISWK010000144.1:0-14960 GCF_044462205.1 Kocuria rhizosphaericola
CGGCGGCGGGCCTCGGTCCAGATCAGGGAGAGCCCCAGCTGCAGGGAGGACACCCCGCCCCACGCCACCCCGAAGTCCCCGTTGTCCAGGTCCTTCAGGTCCAGGGTCGAGGGGGAGTGGTCCGAGACGATGAAGTCGATGGTCCCGTCGAGCAGGCCCTCCCACAGCAGCTCGCGGTTGCCGGCCTCCCGCACGGGCGGGCAGCACTTGAAGGCGGTGGCGCCGTCGGGGACCTCCTCGGCGAGCAGGGTGAGGTAGTGCGGGCAGGTCTCGACCGTGATGTCCAGGCCGTCCCGCTTGGCGGTGGCCAGCATGGGCAGGGCGTCCGAGGAGGACAGGTGCAGGATGTGCGACCGCGCTCCGGTCCAGCGGGTGCGCTCGATGACCTCGGCGATCGCGAGGTTCTCCGCCCCGCGCGGCCGGGAGGCCAGGAAGTTCTGGTACAGGTCCCCCTCCGGCTGCGGGGCCCGGTCGATGGCCCGGGAGTCCTCCGCGTGCACGATCATCAGGGAGTCGAAGGTCTTGATCTCCGCGAGGTCCTCCTCCATCTCGTCGGCCTCCAGGTGCGGGAACTCGTCCACCCCGGAGTGCAGCAGGAAGCACTTGAAGCCGAAGACGCCGTCGTCGTGCAGCCCGCGCAGGTCGGGGGTGTTGCCGGGGATCGCCCCGCCCCAGAAGCCGACGTCCACGAAGACGTTGTCCTGGGCGAAGAGGCGCTTGTACTCGAGGGCCGGCACGTTCACGGTCGCCGGGATCGAGTTGAGCGGCATGTCCAGGACCGTGGTGACGCCTCCGGCGGCGGCGGCCCGGGTCGCGGAGGCGAAGCCCTCCCACTCGGTGCGGCCGGGCTCGTTGATGTGCACGTGGGTGTCCACCAGCCCGGGCAGCAAGGTCTCGTCGTCGGCGAGCTCCACGACCTCCTGGCCGGCCAGACCCGCGCCGAGGGGCTCGATGGCCACGATCTTCCCGTTGCGCACCCCGATCTCCCGAGGCGCGACGTGATCGCCGCACGAGATGTTCCTCCCGCGCACCACGAGGTCGAACTCACGGTGGTGACCGGCGAAGGAACCCTTGTCATCAGCCCCCATCTGAGGGGTCTCGACGCCGTCGGTGGGAAGCCCGTGCGCCTGCTTGTGCTCGGCGATCAGGCGCCGGATCCGCTCGGGATCGTTGACGTTCTCACTGACCTCGAGCTTGCGGGTCTGCTCGGACTCGTAGGCATCCTGCGCCGCCGAGGGCTTGGTCACCGCACGCGCCGAATCCTCCGCGGCGATGTTCACAGGGTCACCCGGCATCTGCTGCGGGCGTCCAACGGAGTCCGAGATCACGGTGCCCCCGTGTTCGTGCTCTGCATGGGGTTGTTGGGGAACTTGCTGCGGCCCCTGCTTCTCGTTTGGCTTGTTGCCTCGGCCGGGGGTCTGCGGCTGCTTGGGGCTCTTCTTTTCCGTCATGGAAGTTCCTCCTCGTCATCGGCGTCCGCACCGGCCGCCCGGGTCCATCAGTTGATCTGTGCTTTGTGGAGCGGGTCGAGCAGATCGGGGAGGTCCCTCGCGAGCTGGGCGCCTACCTGCTCCAGTAACCGCTCGGCCTCACGCATGCTCACCTGGGGGTCGAGCTCCAGATCTGCTAGGGCGTAGGTACGCACGAATCCCGCATCCTGGCGGACCTGTTCCCCCAGTGTGGTGCGCCCGCACACGGCCACCACCGGCACGCCCGCCGCGCGCGCAACCGCGGCCACACCCATGGGGGTCTTCCCGCCCAGGGACTGCTCATCGAAGCTGCCCTCCCCGGTGACCACAAGATCGGCTCCCACCACCCGGTCGGCAAGACCCACAAACTCCAGGACCACTTCGATCCCGGGCCGGCGGGTGGCGCCGAGCACCGCCAGGGCAGCGAAACCGACGCCGCCGGCGGCCCCGGCACCCGGGGCCTGAGCGGCCTCCAGAACGACCGGGCCCAGTGTCTCCGCGAGCCGGTCGCGGAAGACCTCCAAGGCGGCGTCGAGCTCCGCCACCAGCTCCGAGGAGGCTCCCTTCTGCGGGCCGAACACCGCCGCGGCGCCGCGGGGGCCGATGAGGGGGTTGTCGACGTCGGCTGCGAGAACGAACTCCGCCGAGCACGCGCGCGGGTCCAGGCCGGAGAGGTCCACCCGGTCCAATCGGGCCAGGGCGGCCCCACCCCGGGGGAGTTCCTCACCTTGGTCGTCGAGCAGGCGCGCGCCCAGGCCGACGAGCAGGCCCGCGCCGCCGTCGGTGCAGGCGCTACCCCCGACACCGAGCACCACGCGGGTGGCGCTGGCGTCCAGGGCCGCGCGGATCATCTCACCGGTGCCGAGGCTGGTGGCACCTGCCGCGTCCAGAACGGGATCGCCGTCCGTGTCCACGGGGAGGGCAGCGAGCCCGGAGGCCAGGGCCATTTCCACCACAGCGGTGGGGCCCCGGACCGCGAACTCCGCCGGTGCGGGTTCGCCCGTCGGGCCGGTTACCGTGAGTGGCCACGGGAAGAACCCGGCGCCGAGGGCGGCCTCGAGGGTGCCCTCCCCGCCGTCGGCCACCGGCAGGGTGAGGACCTCGGCGGCCGGGTCCACCGCGGTGATCCCGGCCGCGAGAGCCTCGGCCACGCCGGAGGCCTCCAGGGAGCCCTTGAACTTGTCCGGGGCGACGACGATGCGCACGTCAGGTCCTCCTGTTCGGTGCGAATGGGTGGATATCAGTCCAGCAGGGCAATCGCGGTGGGGGCGTCCACGCCGCGGGCCGCCAGCTCCTCGAACTCCACCACATTGTCGATCTCCGTGCCCATGGAGATGTTGGTGACCTTCTCCAGGATGACCTCCACGACCACGGGCACCTGGTGGCGCTCCAGCAGTTCGTGGGCCTCGGCGAAGGACTCCTGCAGCTTCTCCGGATCTGTCACCCGCACCGCCTTGCAGCCCAGGCCCTCCACCACCTTGAGGTGGTCCACGCCGTAGCCGTTGGTCTCGGGGGAGTTGATGTTCTCGAACGCCAGGGAGACGTTCTGCTCCATCTGGAACCCGCGCTGGGCCTGGCGGATCAGGCCCAGGTAGGAGTTGTTCACCACCACGTGGATGTAGGGCAGGTGGAACTGCGCCCCCACCGCCAGCTCCTCGATCATGAATTGGAAGTCGTAGTCACCGGACAGGGCCACGACCGTCTGTCCGGGCTTGCTGCGCACCACGCCGAGGGCGGCTGGCCCGGTCCAGCCCAGGGGCCCGGCCTGCCCGGCGTTGATCCACTGCCGCGAGCCGTAGACGTGCAGGAACTGCCCGCCGGCGATCTGGGAGAGCCCGATCGTGGAGACGTAGGTGACGTCCCGGCCGAAGGCCGAGTTCATCTCCTCGTACACGCGCTGGGGCTTGATCGGCACCTGGGTGAAGTGGGTCTTTCGATGCAGCGTGCCCTTGCGCCGCGCGCAGTCCTGCACCCACGCGGAACGGTCGGGCAGGCCGGTGCTCGCCTTACGCTCCCGGGCGACCTCCAGCAGCATGTCCAGCGCGGCGCCCGCGTCGGAGACGATGCCCAGGTCCGGGGCGAACACGCGCCCGATCTGGGTGGGCTCGATGTCGATGTGTACGAACGTGCGCCCGGCCGTGTAGGTGTCCAGCCCGCCGGTGTGCCGGTTCGCCCACCGGTTGCCGATGCCCAGCACGAAGTCGGACTCCAGCATCGTGGCGTTGCCGTAGCGGTGGGAGGTCTGCAGTCCCACCATGCCGGCCATCAGCGGGTGGTCGTCGGGGATGGTGCCCCAGCCCATGAGGGTGGGGACCACCGGGACGTCCAGCAGCTCCGCCAGCTCCACGAGCTGGGCGGAGGCGTCGGCGTTGATGATCCCGCCCCCGGCCACGATCAGGGGCCGCTCCGCGGCGGACATCATGTCCAGCGCCTTCGCAGCCTGCGCACGGGTGGCCGCGGGGCGGTGCACCTGCAGCGGCTCGTAGACGTCGATGTCGAACTCGATCTCGGCGAGCTGCACGTCCAGCGGCAGGTCCAGCAGCACCGGGCCCGGGCGGCCGGAGCGCATCAGGTGGAAGGCCTTCTGGAAGGCCCCGGGCACCTGGCCGGGCTCCAGGACGGTCATCGCCATCTTCGTCACCGGCGCGGCGATGGCGGAGACGTCCACCGCTTGGAAGTCCTCCTTGTGCAGCTTGGCCACCGGGGCCTGGCCGGTGATGCACAGGATCGGGACGGAGTCCGCCCACGCGGCGTAGAGCCCGGTGATCATGTCGGTCCCGGCGGGCCCGGAGGTGCCGACGCAGACGCCAATGTTGCCGGGGACGGCGCGGGTGTAGCCATCGGCCATGTGGGAGGCGCCCTCAACGTGCCGGGCGAGGGTGTGCCGGATCCCTCCGTGGGCGCGCATCGCCGAGTAGAAGGGGTTGATGGCGGCGCCGGGCAGACCGAAGGCCTCGGTGGCGCCCTCCTTCTCCAGGATAGCGACGATGGCGTCGACCGTGCGCATTCTTGCCATGATGAACTCCTTGCTGCGAGAACGTGGGGCGGGGCGCTGTCGGCCCGCCGGGGAGGGGGGAGAGGGGACTAGCGGCCGGAGCGGCCGGTGAGCTCCTCGGTGAGCTTGAACAGGCCCGAGTGGTCGAGGCCGCCGTCACCCCGGGCCACGGTGGCGGCCACGAGCTGGGCCACCAGGGCGCCCAGGGGCACGGTCACGCCGGCCTCGCGGGCGGCGGCGGTCACGATGCCCATGTCCTTGTGGTGCAGCTGCAGGCGGAAGCCGGGGTCGAAGTTGCGCTCGAGCATCTTCTGCCCCTTCTGGTCCAGGACCTTGGACCCGGCGAGGCCGCCGCCGAGGACCTTCAGCGCGGCGTCCGTGTCCACGCCGTAGGCCTCGAGGAACACGATCGCCTCGGCCAGCAGCTGGATGTTGCCGGCCACGATGAGCTGGTTGGCGGCCTTGACGGTCTGCCCGGAGCCGGAGGGGCCCACGTGCACGATGGTCTTCCCCACGGCCTCGAGCACCGGACGGGCGGCTTCGAAGTCGTCCTCGTTGCCGCCGACCATGATCGACAGCGCGGCGTCGATCGCGCCCTGCTCCCCGCCGGAAACCGGGGCGTCCAGGGGGCGGAGGCCCTTCCCGGCGGCCTCCGCCGACAGTCGCGCGGCGACATCGGGACGGATAGAGCTCGCGTCGATCCAGAGCGCACCGGGCTTGGCGTTGGCGAACACGCCCTCCTCGCCGGTGACGACACCCTCGACGTCTGAGGAGTCCGGGACCATGGTGAGCACGACGTCGGCGTCCTTGACGGCCTCGGCGACGCTGCCGGCGCCCTGGCCACCGGCCTCGACGAGCTGGTCGATCTTGTCCTGGGAACGGTTGTAGCCGACGACGTCGTAGCCGGCTTTGACGAGGTTCTTGGCCATGGGCAGGCCCATGATGCCGAGTCCGATAATGGTGACGGTGGTCATGGTGCAGTTCCTCACTGTGGGGGCCCGGACGGTGAGCGCGACGGGCCGGTGGTGGCAGGTGTCAGAGGGGAGGTCAGGCGCCGGTACGGGCCGTGGAGCAGGACGAGGTCCAAGCGAAGGGGTCGTCCTGGGAGGCCTTGTACTCCAGGCCCACGGGGCCGGTGTAGCCCAGTTCCCGGCTGCGGTCGATCCACTGCCGCAGGGGCAGCTCACCCGTGCCGGGCTCGTGGCGCCCCGGCGCGTCGGCGATCTGAAGGTGCCCGAACTCCGCGGCGTGGGCTTCGATCACGGCCCCGACGTCGTCGCCGTTGACGGCCAGGTGGTAGAAGTCGGCGAGCAGCTTCACGTTGTGCACCCCGGCCAGGCGGACCCGGTCGAGAACGGCCAGGGCGTCCTGCGCGGTCTTCAGGGGATAGGCCGGGGCGCCGGAGACCGGCTCCAGGAGCACCGTGCCGCCGATGCCCGCTACTGCGCGGCCGGCGCGGGCCAGGTTCTCGACACCGAGCTCGTCCTGCGCTGCCGGGTCCAGGCCTTCCTGGCGGTTGCCGTACAGGGCGTTGAACGCCTGGCAGCCGGTTCGCTCGCCGATGCCAGCGACGACGTCCAGGTTGTCGACGAACTCCTGCGAGCGGGCCGGCCAGGACACGAGGCCCCGGTCCCCGCCCGGCATGTCACCGGCGTTGAAGTTGAGCCCGGTCAGCTGCACGCCCGCATCCTCGATCGCCCGCACGAACGCGTCGACCTCGCGGTCCGCGGGCACGGACGTGTCGAACGGCCACCAGAACTCGACCGCGTCGAAGCCGGCGGCCTTCGCAGCGGCGGGCCGCTCGAGCACGGGGAGGTCGGTGAGAAGAATGGAGCAGTTCACGGTGTACGACATGAGGTCCTCCGGGAGCCGGGCCGGCGAAGCGGCAGTCACGGTTTCGTTCTATGGAATGAATGTTTCGTTCTACGGCAAGGCTACGACCGGGTGTGAGCTGGGTCAACAATTTTCTGAAAGAAAAATTCCAACGCTCGAAACATTGGGCGTCAGCCAGGGAGGGGCCTCGAGAGTGGAAGAACCCCGTGCCGCCGCGGTGGCAGGCGGCACGGGGTCCGGTCTGGGGGCGGGGTGGCCGCCGGGTCAGCGCAGCTTCATCTGCCGGTTGACGTCCTTGTAGAGCAGGTAGCGGAAGCGGCCCGGCCCGCCGGCGTAGCAGGCTTGGGGGCAGAAGGCGCGCAGCCACATGAAGTCTCCGGCCTCGACCTCCACCCAGTCCTGGTTGAGCCGGTAGACGGCCTTGCCCTCGAGCACGTAGAGACCGTGCTCCATGACGTGGGTCTCGGCGAAGGGGATCACGGCTCCGGGTTCGAAGGTCACCACGGTCACGTGCATGTCGTGCCGCAGGTCCTCGGGGTCCACGAACCGGGTGGTGGCCCACTTTCCGTCGGTGCCGGGCATGGTGGTCGGGGCGACCTCCGTCTCGTGGGTCACGACGGGCTCCGGAACCTCGAGGCCCTGGACGTACTCGTAGGCCTTGCGGATCCAGTGGAACCGGGCCGGCTCCCCGCCCGCGTTGCGCACCGTCCACCGGCACCCGGGGGGCAGGTAGGCGTAGCCGCCGGGGGTCAACTCGTGCTCCTCGTCCTCGATCGTCAGCAGCAGCTGCCCCTCCAGGACGAACAGCACGCCCTGGACGCCGGAGTCGGTCTCGGGCCGGTCGCTGCCCCCGCCGGGGCCGACCTCCATGAGGTACTGGGAGAAGGTCTCGGCGAAGCCCGAGAGGGGCCGGGCGAGCACCCACATCCGGGTGTCCTCCCAGTGCGGGAGCTTGCTCGTGACGATGTCGCGCATCGTCCCGCGCGGGATCACCGCGTAGGCCTCGGTGAACACCGCCCGGCCGGTGAGCAGGTCCGTCTGGGGCGGGTGGCCCCCGTGCGGGGCGTAGTACGTGCGCTCGGTCATCTCTGCTGCCTCCGGGACGTCAGGGGGATCGTGGTCAGGGCCGCCGCGGCGGCCTTCGGATGGGCGAGGGCGAACAGCTCGGGGACGCCGATGCCCGTGGCTGTTTCCAGCTCAGTCTCGCGCACGGCGCCGCACAGCACGCCCCGGTGGACGAAACGGGCCAGGGCCCGGGCGGTCGCCGGCTCGTCGGCGACGTCGGCCGCCTCGATGCCGGGCACGGAACGGTCCCGGTACGCCTTGAGCCGGTGGGCGGCCGAGTCGAAGGACCGCCGGTAGAAGGCGTAGTTCGTCAGGTAGCGGGTCGGCAGCTGGTGGGCGTGCAGGTCCCACCCCTGGTAGAACCCCCGCTCGAGGGAGCGCCGGACCAGGCGGGCGTGCAGTGCCCAGGCCGCGCGGCGCTGCGCGTCCTCCCCCACGGGCAGGACGTTGGTGGACCCGTCGGACAGCCGCACGCCGGTGCCGGCGACGGCCACCTGCATGACCTGCTTGGCGTGGTCGGCCACCGGGTGCTCCATCGACTGGAACTCCGCGGCCACCCCGAGCGAGGCGGAGTAGTCGTAGGTGCCGTAGTGCAGGGCCGTGACCCGCCCCTCGCCGGCCCGCAGCATCGCCGGGATCGGGCAGATGCCGTCGGCGCCGAGGATCATGGGGGCGGTCTCCATCTGGATCTCGAAGCGCAGCCGTCCCGCCGGCAGGCTGAGGGCGCGCTCGAGCTCCCGGCAGGCCTCGGCCATCACCTCGACCTGCGGCGCTGCGGAGACCTTCGGCAGGGTCAGCACGAGACCGGGCGGCAGCCCGTCCTCGGAGACCCCGGCCTGCGCGAGAGCCCCCTCGCGCACGAGGGTGGTCACGAACAGGTCGAGCGTCCGCAGCCCCCGGTCCCGGGTGGCGGCCTCCAGGCACTTGAAGCGGATGCCGGCGAATGCGGGCTGCGGTCCCTCCTGGCGGTGCCGGGCGACCGCCATCGCGGCGACGGTGCGCGCCGCGTGCACGGCGACCTCGTCCTCCTCCGCGTCGGGCCGTTCCCCGAAGCCGTCCTCGAGATCGAGGCGGAGGTCCTCGACCGGCTCCGTGCGCAGCTTCTGCTCGGTGCGCCGGACGACCTGCTGGCGCAGCCGCTCCTCCACCCCGGACGACCCGGCCAGGACGGCGAGCCCGCCGGCCGCATCGGCCGCGGCCAGAGCGGCCTCGCCCCACTCGCGAGCGGTCCCGGGGGTGACGAGGTCGGCGGGCACGTAGCAGGTGTGCACGGGCTGACGCGATCCGTCGTCCCCGGGGAAGAGGCGGTCCAGCGCGGCGTCGGTGCCGGCCAGCAGCTCTTCGGCCCGCCGTCCGAAGGAAGCGGGCAGGCCCGTGGGTGGGGTGCTCATCGCTGTTCGAGGATCTCGTAGGCGGGCAGGGTGAGGAAGTCGATGTAGTCCTCGGCCAGGACGAGCTCGGCGATCAGGTCGGCGGCGGGCTGGAAGTACTTCTGGTAGTTCGCCTCGTCGACCTCTGCGCGCAGTTTCTCCTTCTGCTCGTCGAGGACCTCGCGCACGAGCTCGCGGGTGACGGTGTTGCCGGTGTCCTCCAGGACGACCTGGTTCTGGATCTGCTGCCAGACCTGGGAGCGGGAGATCTCGGCGGTCGCGGCGTCCTCCATGAGGTTGTTGATCGCCACCGCCCCGTTGCCCGAGAGCCACACCGCGGTGTAGCGGATCGCGACGTAGAGGTTGGTGGTGAGCTCCTTCTGGGTCCAGACCCGCCCGGCGCTGGGCACGTCCAGCAGCTCCTGGGCGCTGACCTGGACCTCCTCGCGCAGCCGGTCGACCTGGTTGGGGTTGTCCCCGAGCACTGCGTCGAAGACCTCCCGGCAGACCGGGACCAGATCGGGGTGGGCGACCCAGGACCCGTCGAAGCCGTCGTTGGCCTCGCGGGTCTTGTCCGCCCTGACCTTCTCGAAGGCCGCGGCGGTGATCTCGGGCTCGCGCCGGTTGGGGATGACCGCGGCCATCCCGCCCATCGCGAAGGCCCCGCGCCGGTGGCAGGTCTTGACCAGCAGCTCGGTGTAGGCGCGCATCAGCGGGGCGGTCATGGTGATCGTGGACCGGTCGGCCAGGACGAACTGCTCCCCGGCGTCGCGGAAGTACTTGATGATGCTGAACAGGTAGTCCCAGCGCCCGGCGTTGAGCCCGGAGGCGTGCTCGCGCAGCTCGTAGAGGATCTCCTCCATCTGGAACGCCGCGGGGATCGTCTCGATCAGCACGGTGGCGCGGATGGTGCCGTGCTCGATGCCGAGGTACTCCTCGGCGAAGCTGAACACGTCGTTCCACAGGCGGGCCTCGAGGTGGGACTCCAGCTTGGGCAGGTAGTAGTAGGGGCCCTGGCCGTTGGCCAGCAGCAGTTTCGCGGTGTGGAAGAAGTGCAGCCCGAAGTCCACCAGGGCCCCGGAGCCGGGCTTCCCGTCGACGGTGACGTTGTACTCGGGCAGGTGCCAGCCGCGGGGCCGGGTGACCGGCACGGCCAGCGGCGCGTCGGTGCGCAGGGTGTAGGACTTGCCCTCGGGAGAGGTGTGGGACAGGGTCCCGGCGGCGGCCTCGCGCAGGTTCAGCACCGCGTCGACCTGGTTGTACCAGGACGGGGCCGAGGCGTCCTCCAGGTCCGCCAGCCAGACCTTCGCCCCGGAGTTCAGGGCGTTGATCGCCATCTTCGCCGGAGAGGCCGGCCCGGTCATCTCCACCCGCCGGTCCTGCAGCGCCGGCGGGGCCTCGGCGACCTGCCACTGGGACTCGCGGATCTCCTGCGTCTCGGGCAGGAAGTCCAGGCCCCCGGAGGAGGAGGCCTGGCGGCGGGCCTGCTCCCGCACCCCCAGCAGCTCCTGGCGGCGGGGATCGAAACGGCGGTGCAGCTCGGCCACGAAGGCCAGAGCCTCCTCGGTGAGGATCTCACCGGCGCGGTCGTGTCCTGCAGGCATGGTGTGCTCGATGGAACTGGCGGTCATGGAACTGCCTCCTCGGGGGCCGGAACGGATGGCTGGTGAACGTGGCGTGGTGCCGCGATCAGGCGGTGGCGTCCGCGTCCACGGTGACGCCGGTGGCCTGCGCGGTGAAGCGCACGGCCTCCGCGACGGCGGGGGCGACGGCGGGGTCGAAGACGCTGGGGACGATGTAGGCGGCGTTGAGCTCGTCCTCGGACACGCACTCGGCGATAGCCCGGGCCGCGGCCACCAGCATCTCGGTGGTGATGTCCGTCGCGCCGGCGTCGAGCAGGCCGCGGAACAGGCCGGGGAACGCCAGGACGTTGTTGATCTGGTTCGGGAAGTCCGAGCGGCCCGTGGCGACGACCTCCGCGTGCTCGGCCGCCACGCCGGGCTCGATCTCGGGGTCCGGGTTGGCCATGGCGAAGACCACGGCGCGGTCGTTCATCGCCGCGACGTCGGCCTCGGCGAGGACGTTCGGGGCGGAGACCCCGATGAACACGTCGGCGCCCACCACGGCCTCCTTGAGGGTCCCGGAGAAGCCCTCCTGGTTGGTGTTCTCCGCGATCCACTGCCGGTGTGCGTCGGAGTAGCTCTCGCCGTGGTGGATCGCACCCGTGCGGGAGCACGCCACGATGTGGCCTGCGCCGTTGGAGAGCAGGAGCTGGATGATGGCGTGCCCGGCGGCACCCACGCCGGAGACGACGATCCGGACGTCCTCTAGTCGCTTGTCCACCACGCGCAGCGCGTTGAAGAGGGCGGCCAGTGCCACGATCGCGGTGCCGTGCTGGTCGTCGTGGAAGACCGGGATGTCGAGCTCCTCGCGCAGACGGGCCTCGATCTCGAAGCAGCGCGGGGCGGCGATGTCCTCGAGGTTCACGCCCCCGTAGACCGGCGCCAGGGCCTTGACGATGCGCACGATCTCGTCGGTGTCCTGGGTGTCCAGGCAGACGGGCCACGCGTCCACCCCGGCGAACGCCTTGAAGAGGGCCGCCTTGCCCTCCATGACCGGCAGGGCGGCGGCCGGGCCGATGTCGCCCAGGCCGAGCACCGCGGTGCCGTCGGTGACCACGGCCACCGTGTTGCGCTTGATGGTCAGGCGCCGGGCGTCGGCGGGGTTCTCGGCGATGGCGGTGCACACCCGGGCGACGCCGGGGGTGTAGGCGCGGGAGAGGTCGTCGCGGTTGCGCAGGGACACGCGCGGGGTCACCTCGATCTTGCCGCCGAGGTGGATGAGGAACGTGCGGTCGCTGACCTTGCGGACCTCGACGCCCTCGACCGCGTCCAGGGCATCGCGGACCTGGTCGCGGTGGGAAGCGTCCGAGACGTTGCAGCTGACGTCGACGACGACGTGGTGCGGGTGGGACTCGACGACGTCCAGGGCGGTCACCGCGGCGCCGGCGCGCGCGACGGCGGATGCGATCTCGCTCGTGGCCGTGACCCGTGCCGGGGTCTGCACGCGCAGGATCATCGAGTATCCGGGGCTGGGCGTTGCCATTGTTCCTCCAAGGGGTGTTGTCATCGCCATTCCCCCCGTATGATGAAAGGAATGTTTCATATCCCGATATTATGGTAGGCCCGGGGGCTTGGCAAGGACCGCGAACCGATCCGGAGCGCCCGATGTTCTTGCGGCGTGCCGACACCGACCGACAGGAGAGCACCAGACCATGACCACACAACCAGCATCCGGTGGCGTGCAATCGGTGGAGCGGGTGTTCGATCTCCTGGAGGTGATCACCGCCTCCGGTGGGGAGATGTCGCTGAGCGAGCTCTCCGCCGCCGCCGGGCTGCCGTTGCCCACGATCCACCGGCTGCTGCGCACCCTGGTGCCGGCCGGCTACGTCCGCCAGCTGCCCAACCGCAGCTACGCGCTGGGGCCGCGGCTGATCCTGCTGGGAGAGGCGGCCGGCCGCCAGTTCGGCTCCTCGGCCCGCACCGAGCTGGACGAGCTCGTGGCCGAGACGGGGGAGTCGGCGAACATGGCGGTGCTGGACGGGCGCGAGGTCGTCTACATCGCCCAGGCCCAGTCCAGCCGGTCCATGCGCATGTTCACCGAGGTCGGCCGGCGGGCCGACACCCACGACACCGGGGTGGGCAAGGCGATGCTGGCCACGCTGCCGGACGCGAAGGTGCGGGCGATCGTCGCTGCGGCCAGGATGGAGACCCCCACGCCCAGGAGCCTGGCCACCCTGGAGGAGCTGTTCGCGGACCTGGAGCGGATCCGGGCGCGCGGCTACGCGATCGACGACGAGGAGCAGGAGCTGGGGGTGCGCTGCTACGCCATGGCCGTGCCCGGGGCCCCGACGCCCACGGCGATCTCGGTGTCCGGGCCGGTGTCCCGGGTGGACGAGGAGTTCGGGCGCCGGGCGGTGCCCGTGCTGCGCCGGGCCGCTACCGCCATCGCCGCCGACCTCACCCCCGCCCCGGAGCGGAGGTCCGCACGGATCCCCGAGCCCGTGCCAAAGCCCGTCTGAGCAAAGTCCTGTCCGGACGCCGCGGAGCCCCCGACGGCGNGGCCGCTCGCCCCATCGAGTGAGCGGCCTCGCCGTCGGGGGCTCTCGTCGGTTCAGGCGTCGCCGCCGGCGTTGCCCGTGGTGCCGGCGTTGACGTCGTCCAGCCGGTACCGCTCGAAGGCCCGGGCGGGCGCGTTGGCGTCCACCTCGCCGCGATCGGCGAGCATCTGCAACGCCCGGACCACGATCGAGTGCACGTCGACGGTGAACCACCGGCGCGCCGCGGCCCGGGTGTCGGAGAACCCGAAGTCGTCGGCACCCAGGGTGGCGAAGTCGTGCGGGAGGTACTGGCGGATCTTGTCCGGCAGGTCCGAGACGAAGTCCGTCGAGGCGATCACGGGACCTTCGGCCCCGGCGAGCTGCTGCGCGATGAACGGCGTCCGGCGCGGTGCCCCGGGGTGGCGGAACGCGTCCCGCTCGGCGGCCAGGCCGTCGCGGCGCAGCTCGTTCCAGGAGGTCACCGACCACACGTCGGCGGAGACGCCCCAGTCCTCGGCCAGCAGCTTCTGCGCCTCCAGCGCCCAGGGCACCGAAACCCCCGACCCGAGCAGCTGGGCCCGGGGTCCGTGGGCGGAGGAGCGGCTGATCCGGTGGATGCCGCGGAGGATGCCCTCGACGTCGACGTCCTCCGGCTCGGGCGGCTGCTGGTAGGGCTCGTTGTAGACCGTCAGGTAGTACATGACGTCGGGGTCCTCGGAGCCCGGGCCGTACATCTGCTCGAGCCCGTGCCGGACGATGTGGGCGATCTCGTAGCCGTAGGCCGGGTCGTAGGCGCGCACGGCCGGGTTCGTGCCCGCGAGCACCGGGGAGTGGCCGTCGGCGTGCTGGAGGCCCTCGCCGGTGAGCGTGGTGCGCCCGGCGGTGGCGCCGATGATGAACCCGCGGGTCATCTGGTCGGCGGCGGCCCAGAAGGAGTCCCCGGTGCGCTGGAAGCCGAACATCGAGTAGAAGACGTAGACCGGGACCATGGGCTCGCCGTGGGTGGCGTAGGCGGTGCCGGCGGCGGTGAAGGCCGCCACGGCACCGGCCTCGTTGATGCCCGGGTGGAGCAGCACGCCCTGCGGGGACTCCTTGTAGGCGAGCATCAGCTCCCGGTCCACCGAGAGGTAGTTCTGCCCGTTGGGGTTGTAGATCTTGGCGGTGGGGAAGAACGAGTCCATGCCGAAGGTCCGGGCCTCGTCGGGGACGATGGGCACGATCCGGTGGCCGAACTCCTTGTCCCGCATGAGATCACGGAGCACGCGCACGAAGGCCATGGTGGTCGCGGCCATCTGCTTGCCGGAGCCCTTCTTCGCCGACCGGTAGGCGTCCTCGGCGGGCAGGGCGATCTCGTGCTGGTCGTGCGGGCGGTCGGGGACGAAGCCGCCGAGCTCCTTGCGGCGCTCGAGCAGGTACTTGATCTCGGGGGAGTCCTTGCCGGGGTGGTAGTACGGGGCGCCGTAGAGGTCGCTCTCCAGCTCCTCGTCGGAGATCGGGATGCGCAGGTGGTCGCGGAAGGTCTTGAGGTCCTCCATGGTCAGCTTCTTCATCTGGTGGGTCGCGTTGCGGGCCTCGAAGTGGCTGCCCAGCCCGTAGCCCTTGACGCCCTGCGCCAGGACCACGGTCGGCTGGCCCTCGTGCTCGGTCGCGGCCTTGTAGGCGGCGTAGACCTTCTGGTAGTCGTGCGCGCCGCGCTTGAGCTCCCAGATCTCGTCGTCGGACATGTCCGCGACGAGCTCCTTGGTGGCCGGGGACTTGCCGAAGAAGTGGTCGCGGATGAACCCGCCGGACTCCGCCTTGTAGGTCTGGAAGTCGCCGTCGAGGGTCTCGTTCATGATCCGCACGAGCTCGCCGTCCTCGTCCTTGGCGAGCAGCTGGTCCCACTCGCGGCCCCAGAGGACCTTGACGACGTTCCAGCCGGCGCCGCGGAAGAAGGCCTCGAGCTCCTGGACGATCTTGCCGTTGCCGCGCACCGGCCCGTCCAGGCGCTGCAGGTTGCAGTTGACCACGAAGGTGAGGTTGTCGAGCTTGTCGTTGGCGGCCAGCTGCAGCAGCCCGCGCGACTCCGGCTCGTCCATCTCGCCGTCGCCCAGGAACGCCCAGACCTGCTGGTCGGAGGTGTCCTTGAT
>NZ_JBISWK010000145.1:0-22755 GCF_044462205.1 Kocuria rhizosphaericola
CAGGCGGGCTTCCTCGTAGCGGCGGATCATGGCCGGCAGCACGTGGGAGCCGGTGGGGGAGAAGTTGTCCCCGGGCCCGTAGAGGTTGGTGGGCATGGCCGAGATCCAGGGCAGCCCGTACTGGCGGCGCACGGCCTGGATCTGCAGGATGCCGGCGATCTTGGCGATCGCGTAGGCGTCGTTGGTGGGTTCCAGGTGCCCGGTGAGGAGGTACTCCTCCTTCAGCGGCTGCGGGGCCAGCTTCGGGTAGATGCAGGAGGAGCCGAGGAACAGCACCCGCTCCACCCCGTGCTCGAGGGCGGCGTCGAGGACGTTGACCTGGATCCGGAGGTTCTCGGACAGGAAGTCGACCGGGTAGGTGTTGTTGGCGAGGATCCCGCCGACCTTCGCCGCGGCCAGCACCACGTAGCGGGGCTTGACCTCGGCGAAGAAGGCGAAGACTGCGTCGCGGTCCTTGAGGTCCAGCTCGGAGGAGGTGCGGCCGATCAGGTCGGTGAACCCCTCGTCCTTTAGCTTGCGCCAGATCGCGGAGCCGACCAGGCCGCGGTGGCCGGCCACGTAGAACGGGGCGGTGCGATCCAGGGGGCCGGGGGTGAACGACGTCGTCGCGTCAGCGGGCTTCTCGGTGGTGTCTGCTGTCATCGTGGCGTCCTGTCTCACTTGGCCCAGGAGGCGAGGTCGACGGTGTCGATCCAGGCGTCGTTCTGGAGCAGGGCGATGTCGGCGTCGACCATGAGGCGGGCCAGCTCGGGGGCCTTGACGGTGGCTTCCCAGCCGAGCTTGTCCTTGGCCTTGGCCGGGTCGCCGATGAGGGCGTCGACCTCGGTGGGGCGCAGGTAGCGCTCGTCGAACTCGACGTGCTCGCGCCAGTCCAGACCGGCGTGGTCGAAGGAGATCTCCAGGAACTCCCGCACCGTGCACGGGTGCCCGGTGGCGAGCACGAAGTCCTCGGGCTCGTCGGCCTGGAGCATCCGCCACATGCCCTCGACGTACTCGGCGGCGTAGCCCCAGTCACGGATGGCCTGCAGGTTGCCCATGTAGAGCTTCTCCTGGGTGCCGGCCTTGATCGCGGCCACGGCCCGGGTGATCTTGCGGGTCACGAAGGTCTCGCCGCGGCGGGGGGACTCGTGGTTGAAGAGGATCCCGTTGACGGCGTACATGTCGTAGGCCTCGCGGTAGTTCTTGGTGATCCAGTAGGAGTAGATCTTCGCCGCCCCGTAGGGGGAGCGGGGGTAGAACGGGGTGTCCTCGTGCTGCGGCGGCGGGGTCGCCCCGTACAGCTCGGAGGTGGAGGCCTGGTAGTAGCGGGCGTCCACATTGGCCAGGCGCATCGCCTCGAGCAGCCGGACGGTGCCCAGCCCGGTGGTGTCCCCGGTGTGCTCGGGCTCCTCGAAAGAGACCTTCACGTGGGACTGGGCCGCGAGGTTGTAGACCTCATCGGGGCGGATCTGCGCCATCAGCGTCACCAGCCGGGACCCGTCGGACAGATCCCCGTAGTGCAGGAACAGCTTCGCATCGGCCTCGTGCGGGTCCGAGTAGAGGTGGTCGATCCGGTGGGTGTTGAACGTGGAGGCCCGGCGGATCAGGCCGTGGACCTCGTACCCCTTGGCGAGCAGCAGCTCCGCCAGGTAGGAACCGTCCTGACCGGTGATGCCCGTGATGAAGGCCTTCTTGGGGGTGGCGTGCATGATCGTCCTTCGGGGGGATGAGGCGTGGGCCGTTGGGGGGACAGCTTTATGCTAGTGAATGAACCGGCAAAGCTGGTGATCAGAGCCGGACATGTTGCGTCAAAGATCGAAGCACCTCGTCCCACCGACGCATCGCGGCGTCCGCGGCGAGGTGCTCGGCGACGTATCCGGGACCGCGCCCGCCGATCTCCGAGGCCAGAGCCCGGTCGGCGCCGAGCTCCTCCGCGGCCTGCAGCAGGCCTGCGGGATCGCCGGAGGGAATAACGCGCCCAGCCCTGGAGGACTCAATCTCATCGGCGGACGAGCTCTCATCGTCCACCGCAGCCAGGACAGGGCGCCCGGTGGCGAAGTAGGACGTGAGCTTGCTCGGCACGCACATCTCCCGGAGCTCGGGCTTCTCGTTGACGAGCAGGACGTCCGCGGCGGCCAAGGCCGCGGTGTACTCCTCGTCGGGCAGGGGATCGACGAACTCCAGGCTCTCCACGCCGGCGGCCAGCTCCTTGAGCCGCTGCAACTGGCTGCCCGCACCGAGCAGAACGAACCGGACACGGGAGTTCCGCTCATCGGCGAGCCGGGCGGCGTCCACCACGTTCTCGAGGTACTGCTTCACACCCATGTTGCCGGCGTGGAGGACGACCACCTCGTCCTCCGACCAGCCTCGACGGGCACGCACCGACGCGGTGTCGATCGCGTGCTGCGGCGTGATGTGGGACCAGTTGCGGTGGATGAGCGCACGATCCGGTGCCACACCGAGTTCGTTGACCGCGTGGCGACGGAACCGGTCGTGAATGACGATCACGCGGTCCATAGCACGAAGGACCATTCCCTCGACCTGGAGCATGACCGGGGCCAGTGCGGCCGCCGAGGTATGCACCTCCTCCAATCCTCGGGAGTACAGATCCTGGATCCAGATCGCCGTTCCGGGACGGCGCCGGCCGAGCTTGGCTCGGAGCGATGCGACGCCCGAAGAGAACAGCCCGGGATTGACGAACAGAACCACATCCGGCCGGCCCCAGTTCGCCACGGCCGCGCGGACACCGAAGTGGATTTCCATGACCAATCGATTGAGCAGCCTGGGCCTTGTGGGCACGTAGTGGCGCAGGCGCAGGACGTGAACCCCACCGTGACCTTCTTCCAGAGTCCGCCCCTCGTAGCCGTCATAAACCTGCCAATGGGGGTAGTGAGGGAAGCCGGTGATGACCCGGACGTCCCACCCGCACTCAGCCATCCCTTCGGCAAGGGCAGTGGTGTACGGAGCGTTGCCGCTGGACTCAGGAGCGTAGTTGATGCCGATGATCGTCAATCGTGAGGGCATGAGTTGCTTTCGTCACACGGGCCGTGGTGCCGAGAGGGAGCGGCGCCTCGGGGAGGAGGATGAGGTATAAATCGAACGATACATGCGGGAACATTGGAACGGGTACCACGGATCCCAGTGCACCCCGCAGCTTCCCCATCGTTGTCGCCCCCCCCCCCAACGCGTAGAGGTTCCCATGGACACCCCGGACATGTACGGGCAAGAAAACACTGAAGTACTTGTCATAGACCTGTCTCTAGCTCCGGGGCAGGGCGAAGCCTGGAAAAGACCCAAATGGGTCGTCTACATGTGGTCCGCTGTAGAAATCCTCGTTGTAAGCAATCGGTGGCAGGTCAGCTCAAAATTACGCGCAAAGACCCTGCGGCTTTTTGGTGCTCGTATTGGCGAGCATGTAATCCTTCGACCACGAATGAAGGTGAAATTTCCATGGAACCTGGAAATCGGGGATAGATCATGGATTGGAGAAGGAGTTTGGATCCATAATCGGGATAGAGTGTGCATTGGGTCTGACGTTGCAATATCACAGGAAACTTTGATTACTACAGGCAGCCATAATTTCCGCGGTGATATGGGTGTGATCACGAAAGCCATCATCGTCGAAGATGGGGCATGGATTACTTCTCGATGTGTGCTAACTGGGGGTGTAAAGATTGGCAGGTCGGCTGTGATTCAACCATTAACGAGAGTCTCCGAAGACGTTCCTGAAAATAGTATATACGGATCAGAGCGCCCATCAGTTCAAGGTAAACGATTTACTGCAAATCCTGAAAAAGATTGACATTGAAAATACTCCATATTGTAAGTTATGTTAGTCCCGATGGTTCATACGGCGGGCCGCTTCGGGTGGCCCTAAATCAAGCCCGCATCCTTAGGGCTGCGGGTCACGACGTAACGCTGATTGCAGCAGCAGGTGGATTCTCAGAGAAACTTCCCCCAGAATTCGATGGCATTCCGGTGCAACTTTTCAAGAAGCTGCAGGTGGTTCCAGGCTCAGGATTCCCTGGTCTAACCTCGCCCGCCATGCTGTTTTGGATTTGGAGACAGGCCAAGCATTTCGACGTCGTCCATGTGCACATGGCTCGGGATTTGCTAACATTGCCTGCCGCTTTCTTATGCAGCCGCACGGGCGTACCCTTGATAATTCAAACACACGGCATGGTAAAGCCAAGCAGTAAACTAATTTCTAAACCCCTAGACGCAATAGCCACGTGTCCCACACTGAGTAAAGCGTCAGTGGTTTTATATCTAACATCTCAGGAAAAAGCTAATTTACTAAGATTGGGTACCAGGCGGCAAAGTTTGACAGAGTTGCGGAATGCTGTCGCAGTCCCCGACGAGCAAGCGGTCGAACAAGTGAATGGTCCAGCTGATAAGCCAGAAGTTATATTTTTGGCCAGAATGCACGCCAGGAAGCGCCCGCATATGGTGGTAAAAGCAGCGGAGGGTCTAAGGGAATACTATCCGAATGCAAGGTTCACCTTGATCGGACCGGACGAGGGTGAAGGGCCACGAATAAATGCCATGGTCGAACAACTTGGTTTAAAGGACACAACCAGCTGGTCGGGCCCTCTACCGCCTCCCAAAACTTCAGAACGAATGCGCAAGGCCAGCATTTTTGTGCTTCCATCCCTTAATGAACCGTTTGGCATGTCTGTTGTAGAGGCGATGGCAATAGGACTACCCGTCATAGTCACTGAATCATGTGGCCTCGCAGAAATGATTAATGAACAACAAGCCGGCATAGTATGTGACTCATCGGAGCAGGGCTTTGTCGAAGCGGTCGAATTTTTGTTGCGCAACCCTGCAAAGCGTGCGGAAATAGGAAGAAATGCCCGGATGGTTGCAAGACAGTATTATGCGCTCGATTCTTTAGGTAAAGAGCTGTTGGACATATACGTGCAAGAGCGAAACCGTCAGATTGGGGCGATATGAACAACAGAGTTACAATTGTACAACCTTATGTTCCCGCCTATCGCGTGCCGTTCTTCGAAAAATTGCGTGCTAGCCTAAAGGAAGACAACATAGAGTGCGTTATAGCTGCGGGGCGTCCCGCGGGAGATCAAGCCGCAAGAGGTGACTCCATGTCACCCGACTGGTTGACCAATATTGACCAAAAAGTGATTACGCTGGCAGGGCGATCGATTAATGTCTCGATTCGTCCCGCCACCTGGCTAGATTCCGATGCGACCATAATCGGGCTAAAAGGTACATCACTGCCCGTTTACAAAGCACTTGGTGTCAGCCTGTTGGGACGCACCCGCGTTGGCTTATGGGGGCATGTCCGTCCCTATGTCAACAAGGGTAACGCGGTGGATCTCCTATTTGAACGACAGCAAATGAAAATGGCCAACCATATCTTTGCATATACGCCGGGTGGACATGATTATGCGCTTGCAGCCGGGGTTTGTCCCAACAAAGTGACCACAGTGATGAACTCTATAAGCACCGATGAATTAAAAGCGAATTTAGAGAGCATTACCGCGCTTGAAGTTGAAGAATACTCTGGGCTGCACGGACTTGACCTCGGAAGAACTATTGGATTTATAGGTGGAATAGATGACAGCAAGAGAATAGATTTTCTTGCTCAGTCCCTTGACGAGCTTTGGGTCAGGGATTCGCGAATCAAATTACTTCTTGGTGGAAAAGGCGTTGAGCAAAGCAAGCTAGATGCGCATGTACGGCGAGGGCAGGTTGTCCCTCTCGGATACCTGAACGTAAGGGAAAAGGCGCTGGTGCTTCGTTGCTCGCGCTTGCTGTGCATGCCAGGGCGAATTGGTCTAGTCGCAGTCGACTCCCTGGTAGCCCGTGTACCTATCGTCACAACAGACTGGCCATTTCATGCACCCGAGGCGGAGTACCTGCGAGAGGGAAGCAGTCGCATAACGGCTGAAAATTCCCCAGAAGCCTATGCACGGCAAGTTATGACCATTCTTAACTGCAAGGGTGTTCCAAAAACGAACACCGATGACTGGGTCGTTCCATCGCTGGATGACATGGTCGGTAATTTCAGGGCTGGCGTGATCAAGTTGTTGACATCCTAAAGCGGCAATTTTCCAGCAGTAACTGGAGTCATGCAAACATGCAATGCGGAACCAGGTTTCGCTTGAGATAGTTGGCGAATGCACCTTTTTGAAGGTGCACCATTGCGATTGGAAGAAAAATGTCGAGTAATGCTTTGTGGCGCTTGATCTGCTTTGTGGGGCTTGGCATGTTCGTTATGCAGGCTGAAGCAGGGATTTCGGCCTCATTGAAGTATGCCTACTTTCCAATTGTCGTGCTTTTTGCCTATATCTCCTGGCGAAATATAGGGTTACTCGATCCAAGAATTAGGAAAGCGATCGCGCCAGCGATGTGGGGCATTGGCGTGCTTTCGGTATTTGTTATCGCTCGTGCTTTTATCTCAATTTTTCAAGGAGAGGAGGTCGTACGCGTTTTTCGAGATAGCTTCACCTATGTTCTAATTTGCATGGCTCCATTGGTAGGTGTAGATGCGGGGCGGGACGTAGCATTAAGAACCAGTAAGGTTATTGTTGTTCTATTCACGGGGTTGGCTGCCGTAAGTTTTTCGGTGTTTTGGCTCTCCGCCCGCGGCGTGAGCTTACTGGGCGTGGAACGGATTTTTATGTTTTCCATGATTCTTTCTGGTCTCGGCATCATGGTGGGCGGGGTTTACGGGATGATCCGATTATCTCCAATGTGGTTGATTTTTGGATCATTTTGTCTTATTGCCGTATTGGTCACCGGCACAAGGTCGGGACTTCTATTGGTTTTGGGCCTTATCGGAGCGTATGGTGCGTTAAAACATTACCGAGTACCCCTTGTTCGTTTGTTGGTAGGGTTGTCGGTGGTTGTCATGACGGCCTATCTGACTGTTCCGCTTATAGCTTCCCAGGTTTCGACACAGGGATTTTTCGAGAAGCGTGTCGAAGCAATATTAAGAGTGCTCGAGGGCGGTGTGTCCGCCGATGCTTCAGGTTCGATTCGCGCACGAGCTCTGGAAATTACACTTGATGAGTGGACTAATCATCCATTGCTCGGTGTTGGATTTGGTCATGCTTTCGCCAGCCCGGTCGCTGGAAGATCGCCTGTCGACTTTCAGTTGGATAGTGGTATGTTGTTGTTTGCCAAGTTCGGAATTATAGGCACTCTTTTCCTTCTTCTGTTCTTTGTGCTTTTGTCATGGAGCCTGATTCGATTTCACATTGTCACTGGAGTGCGTTCGGAGGGGCAGGCCATTGGCACAGCGTTTCTGTTTATGTGTCTTGTATTCGCGGTTTTGGGAGCGCCGACAGAGGATAAGGGTTTTGCGTTCGGCTTGGGGCTAGTATTCCACTTGCTGACAAGTCACACTTATAGCGTATTGCGGGCAAGAAGGACACAACGGGTTGAGGGCACTTATGCTGCGCATGCGTACCGCGTTCGCAGTGCTGACCTATGAGCATTCTTTCCGTTTCCGACGCCCAAGTTGGCGCTGGGGTGGGGCCAGGCAGCCTGAGAAGCTGGTTTTCCCTTGGTAGTCGCGTTCTCGACTGGGTCAATATCTTGAGAGTGGCCGGTCGTTATAGTCAGCGGTAAGGGCGTACTACTCAGACTACTGTTGCCTCTTTTCGATTGACGCATTAACTGTGAACCAGAATGGTTTTCTGGCTTGCCGTGTCGGGAGTGGCGTCTGGGTTGTCCTTCGGAGTCGTTAAGAAGGATCTTCGACTTTGAGCGTGGTGGCAGGAGTTCAGTTGACTCTCCAGGTCGCCGTGTAGAACTGTATCCGGGTGCTCTAGGGCGTTTTTGCCTTATCAGTCGTGAGGCTGGCGGCACCCTGGCTGGGTGATGTCGACTGGGTCGCGGTATCGGGTATTCACGGACGAGCAGTGGGCGCGGATTGAGTCGTCGCTACCGACGAACCAGGGCCTGCGTGGCCTCCTGTTCGAGGAGCCCCGGCGGGTGGTGGAGGGTATTGCCTACCGGTACCGGACCGGGATTCCGTGGCGGGACCTGCCCCGGGAACAGTTTGCCCCCTGGCAGACGGTGTGGAAGTGGCACCGCCGCTACGCCGCGGACGGCACCTGGGACCGGATGCTGGCCCAGGTGCTGGTCGAGGCCGACGCGGCCGGGATGATCAACTGGGCCGTCTCGGTCGATGCGACAATCACCCGGCCCCACCGACACGCCGCCAACACCACCCGCCCGGACCAGGACACAGGGGGCCGGGGCGAACTACAAGAAACAGCCACTGGACAAAGTTGAACCGCCCGGGCATGGAATCGGCCGTTCCCGCGGAGGGCTGACCACCAAGATCCACCAGGTCGAGGGCGGACGCGGCCGGCCGCCAACCCCGGTCATCACCGGCGGGCAGCGCAACGACGGGGCGGTGCTCGACCAGGTGTTGTCGGAGATTCGTGTTCCCCGGGTCGGGGCCGGCCGGCCCCGTGCTCGCCCTGAGGCGGTGATCGCGGACCGCGCCTACGCCACCGGGGTGATTCGCACCGAGCTGCGCCGGCGCCGGATCCGAGTGGTGATCCCGGAGAAGCGCGACCAGATCGCCACCCGGACTCGCCGCGGCCGGCGAGGTGGCCGACCGCCGGCCTTCGATGAGGAGGCCTATCGCGGGCGCAACGTGGTCGAGCGGTACTTCGCCCTGACTAAGCAATGGCGGGGACTGGCCACTCGCTACCACAAGCTGGCGATCACCTACCGTGCCGCCGTCACCCTCTGCGCCATCCTCACCTGGCTCCGGACGTGAGAGAAACGGTGCCTGACTAGGAAGCACCTGACCTCTGAGGTCCTGCCGATTCGCAGTTGCCATATTGGCAAGTCAGTGACATGGTTGCCGATATGGGAACGAACTTACACCCGGATGACGCCCGGTCACAGCTGGCAGCCCTGGCGAGCGACCGTGCGCAGATGGCCTCCCGACTCCCCGTCCCATGGGGACTTATGGCGGCCGTGGGCCTCGCCCTGGCCTGGTTCGTGGGTGATGCTGCATGGACAAATCCTGGCGGTTCCTACCAGCCCACAGACACCTATCTCTTTCCGCTCATCACCTTGCTGATCGTCGGTCACCTCGTGCAGAAGGAGACGGGTGTTCGGTTTCGGAGGATGGGGAGTGTCGGAGGGGCCGCTGTCGCGGGACTACTCATGTGGACTCTTCTCATGCTCTCCGTGGCTCTGGTCCTTGTGTCGACCGGTCACTCATGGCTAGTTTTCATTCCGGCTCTCTTGGCCGGGGTTGTAGGCACCTGGGGGGCAGGCCTCGTCTTCCGCGCGTGTGTGAAGGCAGTCGCCCGTGGCTGAGGCCAAGTTCGACGACCTCATACACTCCCCACTGCGGTTGCGAATCTGTGGGCTACTGAACGCCGCGGAGTCCGTTGCCTTCTCGGTTGTGCGGGACACTGTGGGCGTCACGGACGCGCATCTGTCGAAGCAGGTGAAGGTGTTGACTGATGCCGGCTATGTCAACGTGATGAAAGCTGGCTCATTAGATCGCGAAGATGCGCGCCGTGTCGCCTGGCTATCACTGACGTCAAAGGGTCGCAAGGCATTCGGCGCCCACGTCCTCGCCTTGCGTCAAATCCTGCCAGAGGTGGATTGAGCACTCGAGCCCGGGTTGGGCACCTGCCGCGAGCCTCACCATATATTAGTGAGACACGCCCTAGTCGGCGCACGGCTGATGTTGCTGGGCAAGGCTTTTACGGGACGCACCGTGACCCTGTGGGCAGATCTGAGCAGCGTCCATGTCTTGATCGAGGCAGAGTTCCTCAAGACTGTCGTCTCTCAAGGTCAAGTCTTTTTGAGTGGTGTACAGGATCGGCGTGATCCTTGGGTGGTCAGGCGCTGAGGGCGCCGAGGGCGGTGGTGGTGTCCTCCTCTGCGGTGTCGGTGGTGTCGACGAGGTTGAGCCTGGAGCGGTTCATCACCTCGAGTCCGAGGTAGCGGCGGCCTTCGGCCCACTCGTCGTGCTGCTCGGCCAGCACGGCCCCGACCAGGCGAATCAGGGAGGTCCGGTCCGGGAAGATCCCGACCACGTCGGTGCGCCGACGGATCTCACGGTTGAGCCGCTCGTTGGGGTTATTGGACCAGATCTGGCGCCACAGGCCCTTGGGAAAGGTGGTGAAGGCCAGGATGTCGGCCCTGGCCTCGTCCAAGTGGGCGTGCACGGCCGGGAGCTGGGCCTGCGTGGTGTCGAGGAGCTTGTCGAACTGCGCCTGCACCGAGGCGGCGTCGGGCTGGTCGTAGACCGAATGCAGCATCGCCTTCACCGCCGGCCAACTGCTCTTGGGGGTGGTCGCCATGAGGTTGGCCGCGTAGTGGGTCCGGCACCGCTGCCAGGCCGCCCCGGGCAGGGTCGCCCCGATCGCCTCCACCAGCCCGGCGTGGGCATCACTGGTCACCAGGCGCACGCCGCTCAATCTACGGGCCACGAGGTCACGGAAGAAGCCCAGCCACCCAGCACCGGATTCGGCCGCGGCCACCTGCACGCCGAGGATCTCCCGGTGCCCGTCGGCGTTGACGCCGGTGGCGACCATGACCGCGACCTTCACCACCCGACCGCCCTCGCGGACCTTCATCACCAGCGCGTCAGCGGCCACGAACGTGTAGGGGCCGGCATCCAAGGGGCGGGTGCGGAAGGACTCGACGTGCTCGTCGAGGTCGGTGGCCATGGTCGAGACCTGCGACCTCGACAGCCCGGTGATGCCCAGCGACTGCACGAGCTTGTCCATCCGACGGGTCGAGACCCCCAGCAGGTAGCAGGTGGCCACCACCGAGGTCAGGGCCGCCTCGGCCCGGCGGCGGCGCTCGAGCAGCCATCCCGGGAAGTAGGTGCCGGCCCGCAGCTTCGGGATCGCCACGTCGATCGTGCCGGCGCGGGTGTCGAAGTCGCGGTGGCGGTAGCCGTTGCGCTGATTCACCCGCTCCGGGGATGAGGCCCCGTAGGCGGCCCCACACACCGTGTCGGCCTCGGCCGAGAGCAGCGTGTTCACGAAGGTCGTGAGCATCTCGCGCAGCAGGTCCGGAGAGGCCTGAGCGAGGTGCTCGTGCAGGAACTGGGCAGGGTCGATACTGGAAGGAGCGGTCATCGTGATGGTCCTCTTCGAGAGTGCTGTGGAAGGTTCACTCGAAGGATCACGCGGTGACCGCCTCCGTCTATGACGACGCGCTCACCGGGCTACCCGTACACCACCCTGCCTGACTCAACTTCTCTCAACTGACCTCCGTCGACCTCTAGCGGTTGGCAATGCGCGGGACCAGGCCCGGTCGTGCTACGCGGCCCTTCCCGGGATAAGTCCCACTGCGCCCTCCAAGCCATCGCCGACGGTCATTCGATCAAGACTCTGCCGAACCGCTGCCGGTCACCTACCTGCGCCGCCTGACCCAGACCTGGCACGCGTCGACCGCGCTGCCACCGCGGCCGCCTGCCGGACCGCAGAGCGTGCAGCGGCGCATGCCAACCGATGGGGTGGCCATAGTCGCGGGCAACGATTCCGCGTCGAACGTACCCCGACCGGGACGATCGTCACCGGGGTCGTCGAAGACCACAACTTCCGCGTGCTCGACGGCCAGACCGGGCTTTCCCACCACGACCGAACGGACGCCAAACGGAACCGGCAATTCAACGCCCATCGGCAGCGGGACCTGTAACCCTGCCGCTACTACGCCTCGTCAAAGATGACCTGAACCCATACATCAACAACTTCGCATTGATGTCTTGACAACATCTATGCTCGCAGGGCTAGGAGCTCCCTTCTGCCGGGGCGAGACGCTCAAAATGGAAGAGCCAAGAGAGCGCTGAGGCCCTGTTGTGTATGCCCGACTTCGGGCTCGTACTGGTCGCGACCTTGCTGGCCAGCGCGGGAGGGGGGCAACCTTGAGAGATTCGACAGCGTTGGGCGGCTCGCCTGTGTCACTCAGCTCGCCGCTATCCCACGCGACCCTTATCGCATCAGCGGCAAGATCCGCCGTCCTCGCCGCTTCAACCGCCAGCTCTTGCACAGGTGCTACCTCACCGCTCTCCGGAGCCTGCCGAACAGCACTGAGTCCCAGGTTTTCCGCGACCGGAAAATGAGTAAAGACAAGTCACGAATATAAGCGCTAATCGCCCTGGCACTTCGGCGTCTCAGCGCCGCCATCCGAGCATCAATCCCTTCACTGCCGAATCTGGCGAGATACGGTTAGTATGTGCATGTCAAATCATCTAGGCGCGATGGACTTAAACAAGTCAATATAAGCCATAGCGCAGGCGTGAATACCAAATTGCTGCAATGCAGAATCTCTACGGGCTTGTGAAGCAGCAATATGAAACGAAAAATTGTTCAGTGCCCTAGTAATGGCGTCGTGTGCGCTCTCTGAGTTTCCTGGTTCGAACGTTTCGGCAACCAAGTCACCTCCTACAACGGAAGCTACCGATTTACTGCAAATTACAGGCAGGCCAGTCATGATGGCTTCTACAACGGAAATACCCAAGGCCTCTTTGTCCGCAGGATGAAAGTATAGGTGGTACTTCTTAAGTCTCGAAGCGCCATTAGGAATAGATCCCTTAAAAGCGCAAGAATTTTCCCAAGGGGCAACTCGCGAAACCGCCGCTTTCATTTGGGGATTATTCTCTATAGGTCCAATCCAATCGAAGTTCACTAAATCTGAATTAGACCGAAAAAACTCGACAACATTCACCCAAAGTTCAGGGTTTTTTGCAGGTGTTACTCGCGCGAGAGTAACGACTTCAGTCGGCCGTAAAGTCCTCGGTGGCGCAAAACCAGGATCATCAACACCGTTGCGAATAATCGGCAGATCAACGTCAAAGCCAAACCACTTGCTGTAAGTGTTTTTCGCCACTTCACTAACCGCGACTATGGGCGTTGTTCTCCCTCGCAACGAGTAGTGCTCAGCATACCTAAGTGTGCGTGATTTGTAATCATCAGCGGAGTTGTGAAGTACGGGAATTACCGTCGCCGTTCGCGGCAAGAAAGCCCGGCAGTACGCATTTGGGATTGCTGAATGACTCAGTACTATATCTGGACTATATCGGCGAAACTCAGAACGGAGGTGCCGGATGCGCTGGAGCCTACTTGACTTCTGTTCATCAGAAGAATCGAGATAGGTAATCGAAGATTGCACTCCCATGTTTGCCCACTGCTTTTCTAGGCCCATGGCTAAACTTTCGGCACCGCCAATGCGGGGACTGAGTAAAACTTGTAAGATCTTCATCATACTCAATTCAATATTGTATTGCTCTATACGTCACGACGACGAATTAGTATAAACGCAAAGGTGGCCAGTAAGGTGCTTTGCGACACCGCAAGGGCAAGAGCAGCCCCAACCGCTCCATACTGAAAACCTAGCATCGCGCATAGGCTCAGCTGCAGTCCGACGCTGGCCATGACCGCCATAGCCGCGCTCCGATCGAGTTTCATGGCTTGCATAAAAACATATAGTGGCTGATTGGCCAACGCGGGGATTGTCCCTAGTGCCAGTATGGTTAACACATTAGCTGAGTCCCTGAAATCCTCACCAAGCAATATGGTCACAACAAGCGGTGAGAGAATAGCTACAAGAAGGCACATGCTAGCTGCTATGGCCAGTAGCCACCATGCACGGCGCAAAGTTGGGTAAGACGCACGTAAGGACTGACTCTTAGCCACATGTGGAATTCCGGCTGTGGCAAAGGCGTTAGCAAAAACTCCCAGAGGTTGTGTCCAACGATTCACAGCACCGTATACGCCGGTAGCCGTAGGACCAGCCACAGCATAGAGTAGTGTTGCATCGAGCGTTTGAGCAGACAGCGTAAGTCCACCGACGCCGTACGAAAGCGAGCCTTTCCAGGGCCATATAAGGCCGGTGAACATGGACGGCGGGTGATGTCTAGCAGCTGAAATTATGAATGAGACTGCACCTGCAATCACGGATCCTAAAGCCAATGAGTAGACAAGTGCTGAGGGGGCTTCGAATCCAGTGAACCAGAAGGCTGCAAAGCAAATAGCCGCGACTACTCTTTCGAGCAACATGACTACTGCAAGTAGGCCGCCAGCGGCTGCGGCTTTCAAAGGAACTAGCATGGACTGATAGAATGCCATGGAAAAGGCTAATATTCCGGTAGCATAGTAATCAGTCCTGGGCAAAAATGCGACAGCACCAGCTACCAGTAGTGCTGCCACTAAAAAAATGTATAATATTTTGTAAGATATTCGCGTAGATAGTTCCGCATACGGCATTTTCCCAGCGGCAACCTCGCGGACCCACAAGTTGTTTGTACCAAAGTCAAAAGCGCCGGCTATAAAAGTTGCTGCGGCGATAGCTGCGACAACGCCGCCAAGGTCAGCAGGACCAGACTGCCGCGCCACGGCTATATACAAAAGGGCCACGATAGCTTGTGCCGTGGCCGATGACAGCGCGATGAAAAGAGAGTGCTTTAGCAAGCTCTCTTCCTAACCCTTTTGTTGAAGTAGTGATTCTGAAAAGATTGCCCCGGTGTTCAATTGTTTTGGAATCGGGGTCGGATAAGTCAGCGCGACATCAATGGCGTCTGCGAGGTCTTGTTCATTTAGTGGAGACCAGTGGCTGGATTCTGGAAGCAGCCGACAATCTTCACGGAGCGACTTAGCTCCCGCTGCCAAAATAAAGGTGCCTGCCTCGACGGCTTTCCCGAGGATGCCACTTGGACCTTCGTTGGAATGAGCAAGAACGACACAGTGAAGTTTTTGCAGAATTGCATCCAACTCACCATCGGTTAGGAACGTGTTACAAACAATAATTTCAATGCCTTTTTTGCGTGTTTCGTACAATTTGTCTTGAATTTTTTCCGCAACTGCTGGTTCCATGTGCCCAGCGAGCACGATGCCGAAATCGGAGCGATCAACGATTCGGGCCGAGCGAAGTACAAGGTCAATGTTCTTTCGAGCACTTAGCGCACCTAAGATACCCAGCCATTTCCTATCGGGATTTGAGGCGATCGCCGTTTCGATCATGCTCGGGGCGTGTCGATCCGGGTGGAAACTTACAGGGTCGGGGACTCCGATCTGGTTGTTCTGGGATGTCCATAACGAGCTTTTTAGGGGAACTGCTATCACGTCAGGCTGCATATTAGCCAGCGTCAGTAAGAGGCGCTTAATCAATTCTATAATGAATGGTTTTATTGATCCTTTACCAGAGCTATTGGGCCTCATCACCACTGCAGAAACAGAACCGTGCCTTTTCTGTCGGAGCTTCCAGGCTTCCTTCCACACGAAGGCATCGCCGTCAGGCAACACCATTATGTCTGTTCTCAGGCTTTGAGTTAATCTTGAGATTGTCTTGACATCAGCGTTGGGAATTAAGTGTGTAGTAAACTGTTGCTCTAAATGTGCGAGATGTAGATCGTAATTCGGGTGATTGAGGGCCTCGGTTGTGGTTATTAGGGCAATCTCGTAGTTTCTGAGGTGAGCTTTCGAGATCAAGTCTTGAACATACTTGAATCTATGCCCATTCGCGTTGGGGGCGTATATGCCAATTCTCGAAGTTGCTGACTTCAAATTTTGCTCATTTCTGTCTTATTGAAAGGCGATTTCGCGCCTGGCATGCCTGAGGTTGCCACTGGATTAGCTCCGGCCCGACATTCGTGGGCATTTCCATACTCCGTTTTTTAATATGCACCTTCTCGTGCAACTACGGCTTTAAAGGTGCGTCCCAAAATTAGAATGTCCTGGATCGGTGACCAGTTCTCCACGTAGTAGAGGTCCAACCGCACCGACTGCTCCCAGTCGAGGTTGGACCGGCCCGAGACCTGCCAAAGGCCGGTGATGCCGGGCTTCACGCGCAGCCGGCGGTGGACGTAGTCCTCGTACTGCTCCACCTCCGCCGGCAGCGGGGGGCGCGGGCCCACCAGGGACATCTCGCCCTTGAGGACGTTGAGGAACTGGGGGAGCTCGTCGAGGCTGTAGCGGCGCATCCACTTGCCGGGGCCGGTGACGCGGGGGTCGTCCTTCATCTTGAACAGCAGGCCGGCGCCCTCGTTCTGCTTTTTGAGGCCCTGGAGAACCTGCTCGGCGTCGGTGCGCATGCTGCGGAACTTCAGCATTCTGAAGCGGCTGCCGTCCTGGCCGATGCGCTCCTGGGCGAAGAAGGCCGGGCCCTTGTCGTGCCCCTTGACGATCAGCGTCAGGGCGAGTAGGGCAGGGGCGAGGATCAGCAGGGCGGCGCCGGAGCCGAGGATGTCCATGAGTCGCTTGGTCATGGCGCGACTGCGGCTCAGCTTGGGAGTGGCCACGTGAATGAGGGGGAGGCCGGCCACCTGCTGCATGTGAATGCGGGGGCCGGCGATGTCGGTGAGCCCCGTGTCCATGACCAGGCGGATGTGGGCGTCGGCGAGCTGCCAGCTGAGGTGGCGGATCTCTCGGGTGCCCAGGGGGACGTTGGAGGACAGCACCACGGTTTCGATGCCGCGTTCGTGGCAGGCATCGAGAATGCCCTCCACGGTGGGGCGCGCACCCGGGGGGAGCGCGTTGGGCGGGAGGCTCATTCGCTGCAGCTCCGCGGGGACCGGCTTGCGGGTCTCGGGGACGTACACGGCGGCCGCGTCGAGCCCGGAGGTCGGGTGCTGGCGCAGGGACTTGATGAGGTCGCACGTGCCGGCCAGCCGGCCCACCACCATGGTCTTCGACAGCGCCTCGCCCCTGTATCGGGCCTTGACCAGCCGGTCTCGCACGAGGAAGCGCCCGAGGATCAGCAGTGCCAGCCCGAGGGGGAGGGCCAACAGGACATAGCTGCGGGCCGTGGGGAGGTCGAAACCGAACGAGATGATCGCGATGGCGCCGAACAGAATGAGGCTCGAGTGCACCACCTGCCGGGTCTCCTCGAGCCCGTGGCCGATGAGCCGGACGTCCCGGGCGCCGCGGGCGCCCAGGTGCATCCACCAGACCAGTGCCAGGGCGACGCCGACGATCCAGTACGGGACCGACAGGGGTCCGAGGTTCAGCCCGGCGTTCTCCAACTGGAACCGGAGCAGCTGAGTGCCGATGAGGGTGATCACCAGCGCCAGGCCGTCCGCCCAGCGCAGGCGGGTCAGGTAGGAGGACCTCCAGCCGGAACGGGTCGCGGAGTCTTGAGCGGTGGTTCTTGCGGCGTTGAGCTGCGGACGCCGGCGGACGTCCGCTCGGCTGATCTCGTTGACCTTGAGCATGCTGGTGCTCCCTCCCCGAAAAAGCACGCGGCCACCTGGGGTGCCCCTTCCCAGCCCGAGGGGGAGGCGGTGGACCGCGCACTGCATTGCACTTGTCACCAGTTTAGTGGCGCAAATCGATGAGAACGGCTGTATGACGAAAGGTGTTTGCACCTGCACTTATGCGAGCCGGAAACTCGCGGAACGGCGTTGTGCCTAGTGGTGACGCGGATCACGTCGTCGGACGGGGAAGTTCGCCCGGACGCTGACGGTGCTGTTTCGTGTCCCCCAACCAGGGGACCGTGGCGTCGGTGTGCCTGTGGTTCAGGCGGCGCGGGCCTCTAACGCAGTGTGGCCGGTGCTGCGGAGGTGTTCGGCCTTGAGCCGGCGGAGGTTCAGCGCCAGGCAGCCGGGGGCGTAGGCCGGGCGGATCACGATGGGGGTGCCCTCGTGGCCATGGGCGGCGAGGATCTGCCCCAGGGCGGCCTCGTGGCGCTCGAGAACCACGTGGCCGAAGTAGTGCTCGTTGAAGAGACCGGCCAGTTCCAGGGCGTACGCCCAGGTGGGGGTGCCGACCTCCATGGACGCCTTCGGGCAGTCCCAGTCGCTCGGGGTGCCGGCGGTACGCAGCTGGGTGCGCAGCACGCGGTCGAGGGCCTCGGGGGTGAAGGCCAGGGTGATTTCGGCGACGTCCTCGACAATGTCGAGGTCCAGGAGGGTGAGGCCCGCAGGGGAGCAGGACTCGAGGTAGCGCTGGACGTCGGTGGAAAGGGGGGATGTACGCATCGGATTCTCGCTTGTCCGTCGAGGGGTACGGATCGGTGGGTGCATTGATCGTATCCACGCGACGGCCCTAGTGGGGGCGGATTTCTGTCCCCACATGGTCCCCATCGGACCGGACAAAAGTCTATTGTCGCGCCCCACTCCCTATGCAGGAAGTGCTTTCGTGTGGACCATTGTCCAGCGCGCACCTCCACGGTGTGACAGGGGTCACGCCAGCGGACTGTACAAGCCCCGGGCTGAGGCCACCCAGGTCGCCTCCGTCGCCGTGGCGCTGCTGCTGGCCGCGGCACTGTGCTCCGCCGAGTTGGGGTTCCTGGGATCGCTCGTCGTCGCCCTCTTCCTCCTGCTCGTGGCGGCGTGGGGGAGGGGTCGGCGCAACCGGGCGGAGGCAGGGGCTGCCGGCGACCGTCAGTGCTCGCCCTTCCTGCCCACCGCGGACTTGACCGTGCGCGGCCGGATCACGAAGTCCTGGACCGGGGACCAGTTCTCTCCGTGGTGGAGGTCCGCCAGGGCGGTGACCGCGCCGGTGAGGTCGATGTACCTGAGGCGTCATCCTGCCGGTTGGGATTTCCTGCGTCGCCTGGGTGAACGGCGCGTCGAAATGCCCCGCCAGTATTTCGACGGGGCATTTCCCGGGTGCGACCGACCGATCAGTGCCTGTTGTCGGCGTACCGGACCTGGTACCAGGTGTTGTGCTTCTTGTACTTGCACACCTCGGACCAGTGCTTCACATCGTGCTTCTCGACGTACTGGGCCTTCTTGTGAGCCCAGTTGTACTTGACGTCGCACTTGTCGGCGGCGTACTTCGCGGCCCAGTTGTGGTGGCTGTGCTTGTAGTACTCCACGCGGTGCCACTGCTTGTACTTGTGGTCGTACTTCCAGTGGCTGACCTGGATGTACTGGTCGTGCTTCTTGTATTTCTTGTCAGGCTTTTTCTCAGCAATCTGGAGACTGGCCGCGGCATCGCCGGACCTGTACTCCGAAACGCCTGCCGATGCCGAAGTCGGTGCCACGAAGGCTCCGGTCATGAGCGCGCCAGCCATCATGGCGGCGGCGATCCTCCCGCGCAGATTTTTCATTCTTCCCCCCGATGAGTAGACAAGATCGAGACTACGCCGCTAGTCAGAGCCTGTTTTGGGGGTGCGGTAAAGATCCGGCACCGGGTACGTCACGGGACGGAACTACTGTGACGTATGCGGATCGATCGGTTCGTCGGTTAGTTTGAGCCGTCTTCATCGTGGGGAAGAGGGGCGGCCCCGGCCTTCAGGCCTGAGGCCCGCATTCAGTGCGCGTCCTGCTTGGCGACCACGGCCTTGACCGTGCGCAGCAGGATCACGAAGTCCTGCACCGGGGACTGGTTCTCCACGTAGTAGAGGTCCAGGCGTACGGCCTGCTGCCCAGTCCAGGCCGTCGTGGTGGTGCATTTGCTCCTCCTCGCCCCGTTACCTTCTCCGTGACCCGTTGCTGATCCCGCCGGTGAAGCTGGTCATCGGCACCAGGGCGCAGATCCTGGTCAACAGCGCCGAGGCCAAGGATGCGCAGCTGCTCCGGCTGCTGGTCGTCGCCGACCGGCGGGAACGGCTGCCCACTTCCGCGGACAGTGGGCTAGAAGCGACCGAACGCATTGCCGACCGGCTGCTGAGCCTGCTGCTGGACGACGACCCCGTGCGCATGGGCCAGGTGCTGGACAACCTCGTCGCCAACGCCGTGAAATAGTCCCCGGCCGACAGGGCCGTTTTCGTGATCGGCACCCAGCTGGGCGACTCCGCCCACGTGCAATTGATCGACCACGGTCACGGCATGTCTCCGGAAGAGGGCGGGGAAGGTCTTCGGGAAGTTCTACCGCAGCGCCGTTGCCAGGAAGAGCACCGCCCCGGGGCTGGGCGTCGAACTGGCCCTGTGCAGGGCCATCGTGGAGCAACGCTTAGGAACCCTGACCTGCTACAGCGCCCTGAGCGGGGGCAGCGTGTCCACCCTGACGCTCTCGCCGACGTCTGTCGTGCTGCGCTGCCGGACATGGGGAACGGGCGGCGCGGCGTCCGCCGCAGCGATGAGCACAGCGTTGCTTCCGGCTCCTGACATATGCGTCGGCCGCGCATGCCGGACAGAGCAGTGGTCCAGGCAATCGCTGGCTGGCATGTTGCCGTCCATGTTCCGCACGCTCATCGGTTGTGCAGCAGACCGGGCCACGCCTGGGTCGCGGCCGTCGACGTGTCGACCGACGGCGCACCTGCTGCGCGCAGGGCTGGCGAGTCCCAGCGACCTTCAGGGGCCGACGGCCCGGGGCTGGCAGCTCGCTCGACCATCAACGACATACACCGAAGGGACCGACCTCGGCTGTCTACACTCGACCAATGAACCTCGACTCTTCATCTAGGGCACGCGTTGACCGTGAACATGGTCCCAGCATGGACGTCCTCATGCGGCCCAGGTGAGAGGGTCCCGGCGCCACCCGCGATGGTGGCGCGCGCGGCAAGCGTGTCGGCTGGACCCTCCGAGGGTTCTGCACATCGCATCGCCTGTCGTCTGCGCCACCGATCAGGCACGTCCGCGGGAATTCACGTCCATCGGTGAGCCCAACGACGAGCAGACACTGGTGGAAGAGAAGAAAGCCGTGCACTCGACGGAAGCTCCGCGATCGGGTGTTTCCGCCCCTGCCACGGCGACCGATGCCTCGCACGCCGTGTCTGGGACCGGCCGACGGGCGCCGTCGTCCGGACGACAAACGTCCGCCCGCTTGGAGTGGGTCGACACCGCTCGCGCCTGCTGCGTCATTGCAGTTGTTGCCTATCACCTCTACATCTGGCACTTCGCCACCATGGGCGTATCGGGGGGAAGCATAGCTGGGGCCGCCTGGGAGGAGATCAGCGACGATCTCGGTGCCCTCAGGATGCCGTTGCTCCTCGTTCTTTCCGGGATGTTGGCAACGAGCAAGATTCGTCACGGTTTTGGCCACGGAAAGACTCGTCGGTCCGTTGTCAGCAACTACTACCTCTATCTTGTGTGGCTGCTCATCTATGCCGTGGTGGGATCGTTCCTGGGCAGCTACAGTCCTACGGGCCACCTGCAGGGGGACCTCCCCGTGGCGCTCCAGTTGATCGTGCCCGACACGACCCTGTGGTTCATCTACGCACTGGCCGTGTACGTGCCCGCGCTCAGCCTGGTGCGTATGGCACCGCCCCTGCTCATCATCGGCGTGCTGGCTGTCATCAATGTTGCTATCGGGCTGTTGGCCGACGGAACAGAGCCCCTCGGGCTCAAAGTGATCCGTCTGGCGGTGTACTTCGCGATCGGCGTCCACGCCAAGGACCTGATCTTCCGACTCGTGGGTACGCACAAGTACGCCATGGCCGGTGTGGGTCTCGTAGCGGTCCCCTTGTTGACTGTCGTGTTCCACCTCGGCATTCCGGCTGCTCTGAACGAGACACTGCACCTGTTCCGTGCCCTGGCGTTCGTCGGCGCAAGCTTCGGGATCACCGCAATGCTCGTGCGGTTCCGGTGGTGTGCTCGCGCCGGCCGGTGGGTGGGAACAAGAACACTGGGCATCTACGTCCTTCATCCCGTGCTCATCATCGCGCTGTCGATTCTGGCGGACGGCCCTCTTCGGAGTATGCGCACGGTTGTCGCTGACAGCACGGCCCTGGCGCTCATCTATCCTGTCGCAACCACGGTGCTGATCGTCTCCACCTGTGTCCTGATCGAACGCCTGCTGATCGCATGTCGCCTCGGCGTGCTGTTCCGCGCCCCCGCTTGGATCGTGAAGTAGACCGCATCCAAGGGCAGCATCCATGCCGGACGGGCCGCGCCACGTGCCTCGGTCGTTTCCCGGTCACCGGACGGCCGCCCAGAGGTGGAAGGCGTCGTCGACCTCTGCCGGTGCGGCATGGCCCAGGGTGATGCGCCCGAGGAGTGCGGTCCGTGGCGGAAAGGGTAGACGCGGGATCGACATTGCAGCGGGTACGGGGCCGGAAACAAGATCCTGGTCGCGCTGCTCGCCGCCCACTGGCTAGCTAGTGCGCGCCTTCCTTGGCGACCACGGCCTTGACGGTGCGCAGGAGGATCACGAAGTCCTGGACCGGTGACCAGTTCTCCACGTAGTAGAGGTCCAGGCGCACGGCCTGCTCCCAGTCCAGGTCGTCCCGGCCCGAGACCTGCCACAGGCCGGTGATGCCGGGTTTCACGCGCAGCCGGCGGTGGACGTGCTCCTCGTACTGGGCCACCTCGGAGGGCAGGGGCGGGCGCGGGCCCACCAGGGACATCTCGCCCTTGAGGACGTTGAGGAACTGCGGGAGCTCGTCGAGGCTGTACTTGCGCATCCACCGGCCGGGTGTGGTGACCCGGGGGTCGTTGGCCATGAAGAACAGGACGCCGCCCTTGGCGTCGTTGGCGGCCATCAGCTCGGCCTTGCGCTCCTCGGCGTCGGTGTACATGGAGCGGAACTTCAGCATCCTGAAGCGGGAGCCGTCGAGCCCGGTCCGCTCCTGGGCGAAGAGCACGGGCCCGCCGTCGTGGGCCTTGACGATCGCCGCGAGCACGAGCATGACGGGGGAGAGGATCACCAGCGCGGTGATCGCGCCGGTGAGGTCGACGAGGCGCTTGAGCAGCAGCCGCGACCGGCTCAGCCGCGGGGTGGAAACGTGGATCAGCGGCAGCCCGGCCAGCTGCTGGGTGTGGATGCGCGGCCCGGCGATGTCGGTGAGCCCGGTGTCGAGGACCAGCCGGATGCGCTCATCGGCCAGGTACCAGCTCAGGTGGCGGACCTCCTCCGAGCTCAGCGGCGCGCTCGCGGCCATCACCAGGGTCTCGATCCGATGGGCGCGGCACGCGGCCACGATCCCCTCCAC
>NZ_JBISWK010000146.1:0-30193 GCF_044462205.1 Kocuria rhizosphaericola
GTACGCCGGGGAGTACTACGCCGGGTACATCACCGAGAAGGCCCTGTCGGTCGACAACCTCTTCGTCTTCCTCATCATCATGGCCTCCTTCAAGGTCCCCCGTGCGGACCAGCAGAAGGTCCTGCTCTTCGGCATCACCTTCGCCCTGATCGCCCGCACCGCCCTGATCTTCGTGGGCGCGGGGCTGATCAACCAGTTCGCCTGGGTCTTCTACCTGTTCGGCCTCATCCTGCTGCTGACGGCCGGGTCCCTGATCAAGGGCGAGCTCTCGGACTCGGCCCACGACGAGGCCGACAACTTCATCATCCGCACCGCCAAGCGCTTCATGCACACCTCGGACGAGTACGACGGCGACAAGCTGTTCACGATCGAGAACGGCAAGAAGGTCATGACGCCGATGCTGCTCGTGATGGTGGCCATCGGCGGCACCGACGTCCTCTTCGCCCTGGACTCGATCCCCGCGATCTTCGGCCTCACCCAGCAGACCTACCTGGTGTTCACCGCCGTGGCGTTCTCGCTGATGGGCCTGCGCCAGCTGTACTTCCTCATCGACGGGCTGCTGGACCGGCTCATCTACCTCTCCTGGGGCCTGGCGATCATCCTGGGCTTCATCGGCGTCAAGCTGATCCTGCACGCGCTGCACGAGAACAACCTGGGCTTCATCAACAACGGCGAGCACGTCGAGGTCGTCGAGGTCGGCATCAGCCTGTCCCTGACCGTCATCGTGGGCGTCCTGACCGTCACCGTCCTGGCCTCCCTCTTCAGCCCCAAGGGCCGGGCCCTGCGGGTGCTCAACGGCCTGCAGACCGTCGCCGAGAAGTACGTGACCCTGCCGCAGGACGCTCCCGCCGAGGAGCGCCGGATGCTGGCCGAGAAGGCCGCGGCGTACCAGCGGCAGATGCCGAAGATCTCCGACCGGCACCGCGAGGAGCTGCTCGAGTCCGAGAAGCACTTCCACGAGCTGCTGGACCGTGTCCACGGCAAGCACCACGAGTTCGAGCGCACCGGTGTGGGACCCGAGCCGGAGGCCGTGCCGTCGCCGGAGGCCGAGGCGCTCTCCGGTGCCCACGTCGAGACGCAGGACGCGACCGGCACCACGACGCCGGACGCCCCCCGCGGCGGCGGCAGCTCCGCCGTCTGAGCAACAGCTCCCGGCGCCCCGCGCACCGGGAGGAGGAGCCCCCGGGGCGCACCGAGCAGGTGCGGGCCGGGGGCTCCGTCGTCGTCGGAGAGGCGCGGGGAACGTGCCGGGTCCCCGACCCGGCTCAGCGTCCCGTCTCGGTGATGGGCCCGACGTTGTCCACGACCACGGCGGGGAAGCCGTCCTCGTCCGAGACGCGCAGGTCGATGCGGGCGTTGATGCCCCAGTCGTGGTGGCCGTCCGGGTCGTCGAAGACCTGCACCACGGTCCAGTACCCGGGCAGTCCCTCGGGCTGCTCGTCGATCCGGATCAGCCCCGGGCCCCTCGACTGGGGGTCCGTGTAGATGTCCTCGTGCTCGGCGAAGTACGCGTCCATGGCGTCCGCCCACCGGTCCCGGTCCCAGCCGTGCTCGCCGTCGAGGGCGCCCAGGACCTTGTCCTTCTCGTCCGCGAACAGCTCCACGCGCTGGAACAGGGCGTTGCGGACCATGACCCGGAACGCCCGGGGGTTGGACGTGATCACGGGGGGCTGCTCGTCGATGAGCTCCTCGAGGGAGTCCGCGGAGGTGCCCATGGGCGACTCCTCCCCGGCGGCCAGCTTCTCCCACTCGTCGAGCAGGGAGTTGTCGGTCTGCCGGATGAGCTCGCCCAGCCACTCGACGAGGTCCTCGAGGTCCTCCCGGAGCAGGTCCAGCGGCACGGTCTGGCGCAGGGCCTTGTAGGCGTCGGAGAGGTAGCGCAGCAGGATGCCCTCGGAGCGGGCCAGGCCGTAGAACTGGACGTAGTCGCCGAACGTCATGGCGCGCTCGTACATGTCCCGCACCACGGACTTGGGCGTCAGCTCGAACTGCGCCACCCACGGGGCGCCGGTGCGGTAGGTCTCGAACGCCTGGGTCAGCAGCTCCTCGAGCGGCTTGGCGTAGCTGACGTCCTCGAGCTCCTTCATCCGCTCGTCGTAGTCGAGGCCCTCCGCCTTCATCGACGCCACGGCCTCCCCGCGGGCCTTCTTCTCCTGCATGTTGAGGACCTGGCGGGGCTTCTCCAGGGTGGCCTCGATGACGGAGACGACGTCCAGGGCGTAGCCCGGGTCCTCCCGGTCCAGCAGGGTGAGCGCGGCGAGGGCGAAGGGGGACAGCGGCTGGTTGAGGGCGAAGTTCTCCTGGAGCTCCACGGTCAGGCGCCAGGTGCGGCCCTCCTCGTCCGGGGTCTCGAGCTTCTCCACGACGCCGGCGGCGCGCAGCTCCTTGAGGATGCCGATGGCCTGCCGGAGCAGGGCGCGCTGGCGCTGCCGCGTCTCGTGGTTGTGGGTCAGCAGGTGCCACGCCGCCTGCACCGGGTCCCCGGGGCGCTGCAGCAGATTGAGCAGCATCGAGTGGGTCACCGTGAAGGACGAGGTCAGCGGTTCCGGCTCGGAGGCCACCAGGGTCTCGAACGTCGGCTTCCCCCAGGACACGAAGCCCTGCGGCGGTTTCTTCCGCACCACCTGCCGCAGCTTCTTCTGGTCGTCGCCGAACTTGGCGTGGGCCTTCTTCATGGCCTTGTTGTTCTCGATGACGTGCTCGGGGGCCTGGACCACCACGGTGCCCGCGGTGTCGTAGCCGGCCCGGCCCGCCCGCCCGGCGATCTGGTGGAACTCGCGGGCGTTGAGCCTGCGGGTGCGCTCGCCGTCGAACTTGGACAGCGCCGTGATGACCACGGTGCGGATGGGCACGTTGATGCCCACCCCCAGGGTGTCGGTGCCGCAGATGACCTTGAGCAGCCCGGTCTGGGCGAGCTGCTCCACGAGCCGGCGGTACTTGGGCAGCATCCCGGCGTGGTGGACCCCGATGCCGTGGCGGACCAGGCGGTTGAGGGTCTTGCCGAAGCCGGCGGAGAAGCGGAAGCCGGCGATCAGCTCGCCGATGCGCTCCTTCTCCTCCTTGGTGAGCACGTTGACGGACATCAGGTTCTGGGCCTGGTCCATGGCCTGCAGCTGGGAGAAGTGCACCACGTAGACCGGGGCCTGGTTGGTGCTCAGCAGCTCCTCGAGGGCCTCGTGGATGGGGTCCTCGGACCAGTAGTGGTGCAGGGGGATGGGCCGCTCCGCGGAGGAGACCGTGGTGGTCGGGCGCCCGGTGAGCTCCGTGATCCCCTCCTCGAAGCGGGAGACGTCCCCGAGCGTGGCGCTCATGAGCAGGAACTGCGCCTGGGGCAGCTGCAGCAGCGACACCTGCCACGCCCAGCCGCGCTGGGGGTCGGAGTAGAAGTGGAACTCGTCCATCACCACGGGCCCCACGTCCGCGTCCCGGCCCTCGCGCAGGGCCACGTTGGCGAGGATCTCGGCGGTGCAGCAGATGATGGGGGCGGCGGCGTTGACGGCGGAGTCGCCGGTGACCATGCCGACGTTCTCCGCGCCGAAGATCTCGACGAGCGAGAAGAACTTCTCGGACACGAGCGCCTTGATCGGGGCGGTGTAGTACGAGCGCTGCCCGGCGGCGAGGCCCGCGAAGTGCGCCGCGACCGCCACGGTGGACTTCCCGGACCCGGTCGGGGTCGCGAGGATGACGTTGGACCCGCTCGCGAACTCGAGCACGGCCTCGTCCTGGGCGGGGTAGAGCTCCATGTCCCGGGAGGCGATCCAGCCGAGGAACCCCTCGTAGACCTCGTCCCCGGACAGGGCGTTGGTGGCGAAGTCGCCGCGGTAGTACGGGTGGCCCGGGGCGCCGAGCTCGGGGGAGAGTGCTTCGAGGAGTTTCATCGTCCTCCACTGTATCGGGACGGTGCGCCGGGGCCGGTTGCGCGACGGCGGGGCCGGCAGGACGACGGGCCCGTGCCGTGGCGCCGACGGCGGGGCACTCGCCGGGGTGGGCCCGGGTGCACCAGACTGGGCCCATGACGCCCGGCCCCGCCCCGCTGCCCTCGGACCTGGAGATCGCCCAGGCCGCCAGGCCCCGCCCCGTGACCGAGATCGCGGCCGCCGCCGGGATCACCGGCGACCGCCTGGAGCCCTACGGGCGCTACGTGGCGAAGGTCGACCCGCGCCCGGACGAGGTGTCCACCCCCGAGGAGGCCGCGGACCGCAAGCGCGCCCGGGGCGTGCGGTACGTGGTGGTCACGGCGCTGACCCCCACGCCGCTCGGCGAGGGGAAGACGGCCACGGCGGTGGGCCTGGCCCAGGGCATGGCGGCCACCGGCCGCTCCGCCGCCCTGACCCTGCGCCAGCCCTCCATGGGCCCCACGTTCGGCATCAAGGGCGGCGCCGCAGGGGCGGGGTACGCCCAGCTGCTGCCGATGGACAAGCTGAACCTGCATCTCACCGGGGACTTCCACGCCGTGACGGCCGCCCACAACCTGCTGGCGGCGATGATCGACAACCACCTGCACCACGGCAACGCCCTGGGCCTGGACGTCCGCTCGATCACGTGGCGGCGGGTCCTCGACGTCAACGACCGGGCGCTGCGCACCGTGGTGGTGGGTCTCGGCGAGCACCAGGACGGCGTGCCCCGCCAGACGGGCTTCGACATCACGGCCGCGTCAGAGGTGATGGTGATCCTCTCGCTCGCCACGTCCTTCGCCGACCTGCGCCGCCGCCTGGGCCGGATCGTGGTGGGCTCCACGCACGGCGGCGAGCCCGTCTCCGCCGAGGACCTCCGGGCCGCCGGCTCCATGGCGGTGCTGCTGCAGGACGCCTTCCAGCCGAACCTGCTGCAGACCCTCGAGGCGACCCCGGCCCTGGTCCACGCCGGGCCGTTCGGCAACATCGCGACCGGCAACTCCTCGGTGATCGCCGACTACGTGGCCATGGCGCACGCCGACTACGTCATCACCGAGGCCGGGTTCGGGGCGGACATGGGCCTCGAGCGTCTGGTCAACGTGAAGGCGAGGGTCTCCGGCCTGGTCCCGGACGCGGCGGTGCTCGTGACCACGGTGCGGGCGCTGAAGACCCACTCCGGCCGGTACACCGTGCGCCCGGGCAAGGGCCTGCCGGCGGAGATGCTCCAGGAGAGCCCCGGGGACGTGGAGGCGGGGGCGGCCAACCTGCTCCACCACCTGGCGATCGCCCGGTCCTTCGGGATCTCCCCGGTGGTGGCGATCAACGCGTTCCCCGGGGACCACCCCTCGGAGCACGAGGCCATCCGCCGGATCGCCCGGGCGGCCGGGGCCGAGGTGGCCGTGTGCACGGCGGTGGCCGACGGCGGGGCGGGGGCGGCCGAGCTGGCCGACGCCGTGGCCGCCGCGTGCGAGCACCCGGCCGGATACACCCCGACCTACGGGCTCACCGAGTCGCTCGAGGACAAGCTCACCGCGGTCGCCACCCGTGTGTACGGCGCGGACGGCCTCGAGATCACCCCGGCCGCGGAGCGCCAGCTGGCCCGCTACGAGGAGCTCGGCTACGGGGGCCTGCCGGTCGTCGTCGCCAAGACCCACCTGTCCACCACCGCGGACCCGGCGCTCAAGGGCGCCCCCACCGGCTGGTCCCTGCCGGTCCGGGAGCTGCGCGCCGCGGTGGGCGCCGGTTACCTCTACGCGATCTGCGGCACGATGCGCACCATGCCGGGACTGGGCAGCTCCCCGGCGGCCGAACGCATCGGGGTCGATGACGACGGGCGCGTCACCGGCCTGTTCTGATCGACGATCCACCGGCTCAGCGGCGGGGCAGCAGCTCCTCGCCGGGTCCGTACCGCCGCAGCATGCCCTCCGCGGGCGCCCACCACAGCACGGCCGCCCAGCCGAGCAGCGCCCCGGCCACGGCCGGCAGATCCGCCCAGAACGTCCCGGGCCCGCCCGTCCAGGACCACAGGAGCCAGGCCGCGGTGCCTCCGAGGACCGCCGCGGCCACGGCGACGACGAGGGCCCAGGCGGGCCGCACCCATCCCCCCAGGAGCAGGGCACCGACCACGAGCAGCGCCAGTGCCAGCGCGGCGGCCCGCGGCCCGGCGCCGTCCGGCACACGCTCCGTGAGCCCGGTCAGGGCGGCGGCGGCCCAGAGCGCCACGGCCGCGAGCACCACGAGGGCCGCGCGCCCGAGCTCGTCCACGCTCCCGCGACCCGGCACCCGCACCGCCAGGACCGCGGCGAGGCGCTCCAGGCCGAGCACGGCGAGCACCAGCAGCAGGGCCGCCGCGGCGCGCCGGGACGGCACGGCCGTCCAGAGCGGGAGCAGCAGGGACAGCGCGGCCGCGCCCACCAGGGCGGCCCGCCGCAGCGCCCGGCGGCGGGCGGTGTCCACGTCGGCCGCCGTGACCACGGGGGCGGCGACCCCCGCGGGCGTGGCCCCCGAGGGCGGGGGCGGACGGACCCCGGCGGCGTCCCGGACGGCCGCCCACCGCAGCAGCGCGCGCCGCCCCGTCCGGAGGAGGGACAGGACCAGCGCCGCGGAGCCGGCCGCGAGCAGCACGGTCCCCGGCCAGGCCCAGGCCCGCCCCTCCGCGGCGACCGGACCCGTGGCCGGCCACAGCCCGGCCGTCAGGACGACGGCGACCAGGGCGGCACGCACGGGCGTCACCACCGAGGGCACGAGCACGAGCAGGGGCTGGAGCACCAGCAGCACCACCTCCCACGCGGGACGGGGCAGGTCCGGGGTGCCCGCCAGGGCACGGCCCAGCACACGCATCCCGCGCGAGGCCAGCGAGAGGCGGTGGCCCGGGGTCAGCCGGTCCAGCCCGTCGGCGCTCGCGCCGACCGCCGCCCGGCCCCGTGCGGCGGAGCCGTCCCCCACGCCCCGCAGCAGGCTGTTCTGCAGGTCGGCGACGGCGGGGTCGTCCGTCGGCGTGCTCGGTGCAGGGGGACCGTCGGGCGAACCGGGCGAGGGGGCGGCGGCGGGCGCCGGCAGCCCCCGCAGGAACACGGCGACCCCGGCCGCCGCGTCGAGGCGCCCCCACCACCAGTCGTTGGCCCGCCAGTCCCCGGCCAGGAAGCCCCGGAAGTTCAGCAGCCCCGCACCGGCCAGCTTGGCGACAGCCGGCACCCGGCGCTCGCCGTCCGCGAGCAGCCGCGCGAGCTCCCGCGCCCCCGCCCCCTGCGCGTCGAGGGCCTGCTGGAGGCGGTCGCGCACGAGCGACTCCCGGAGGGCGGGGAACGCGTCGAGGGCCGCGGGCGCCTGGTCCCCGCGGATCTCGCCGTAGGCCACGGGGGAGGTCGGCACGGGGATCCCGGCCGCGGCCAGGAGCGGGGGAAGGTCCACGGCGCCCAGCGCCGCGTCCCCGGCGGGGATCCTCGACCAGGGGGACGCCTCCCAGGCCGTCCGCCGGTCCGCCAGTCCGGGGCCGTCGGCGGCCAGCTGCCCGTCCACCGCGGTGCGCAGGCTCTGCAGCCCGGCCACGACCGCGTCGAGCTCGGCCCAGGAGGCGGCCGTCGGCCGGTGGTCCGCCCCGGCGGCGCCCAGCCAGGGGTCGACGGCCACCGTGAGCTCTGCGGAGGGGTCCGCCGCGGCGGCCAGCACGGCGTGGAACCGCTGGTCGCGCTCGTAGCGGGCGGCCGTCAGGACCCGGTACGCGCGCTCCCGGGCGCAGCCCGCGTCGAAGCCCTCGGCAGGGTCCGGCAGCCCGGCGAGCCCCAGCTCCTCCAGGACGCGCACCCAGGCCAGCACGCAGGACGCGGCGTCGGACAGCGCCTGAGCTCCCCGCAGCACCGCGGCGGCGGAGGGGTCCTCGAGCGGGCCCCGGGAGAGGGCGTCGTAGCGCCGGAGCAGCTCCGCCCGCAGGGGCTCGAGGACACGGGGCGGCCTCGCCCGCAGGGCGTCGCGCCGGGCCAGTGTCGAGGTGAGCTGCCACTCCGCGGGCCGGGTCAGGAGGCGGGACAGCCGGTCGGCGTCGGCCCGGGCCCGGTAGCGCAGATAGGCCCGGCGTCGCTCCTCGAGCGAGGCCCGGTCCCAGGACCCGATCAGGGCCGCGAGCGGGTGCAGGCGGCCGCGGGCCACGAGCTGGGCGTCCAGGTGGTCGGACAGGGCCAGCACCTCGTCGTCGTCCGACTCCCGCCGGGGCAGCCGGACGAGCGTGGCGGCGAGCGTCCCCAGGAGGCGCGGCAGGTCGCGCTCGAAGGGCACGTCGGGCTCGCGATGGGGCGGGTCCGGGTCGAGGTACAGCAGGCCCCGGTCGGCGTGCCGCAGGGACGTCCGGGTGCGGGCGGCCTCCAGGGCCCGGTCGATGGGGATGTTGTCGAACACCCCGCCGTCGACCACCTGGTAGGGAAGCTCCGCGGGGTCACGGTGCGCGCCGAACGCGTGACTGAGGTCGGGTCGCCCGGCGGCCGGACCCGGCGCCCCCACTGGGCCCGGGGTCGGGGCGGACCACACCGAGGCCGGTTCGAAGGCGCCGGGGAACGAGGCGGTGGCCCGGGCGGCGTAGGCCAGCCGGGAGAGCGCGGCCGCGGCCTCTCCGGGGGCGGTGTCCCGCGCCGGGATGTCGTTGTCCAGGGGCGGGGCGGGGGAGCCGGGCTCCCGCGACGCGAAGTGGAAGTCGCCCCGCCCCTCCGCCGTCGCGCTGTAGGGGGAGGGGTCGCTGTCCAGGACCGTGGCGGAGAGCTCGACCGAGACGTGCTCGGCCACCAGGTCCGGGTGGTGCTGCGCGCTGCCCAGCAGCGACTGGAGCGCCTCCAGCAGCCGTGGCCACAGGTAGTCGTCGCCGCGCAGCAGCGAGTCCACGGGACGCCGTCCGAGCGGGCGCAGCAACCGGCCGAGGGCGCCGTGCTCCGCCCAGATCCGGCCGAGGGCGTCCAGGTCGGTGCCCGCGCGCTGGGCCACCGCGTGCACCACGCCGTTGAGGCCACCGGCGCTGGCCCCGGCGAGGAGATCGAGCTCCACCCGGTCGTAGCCGGCGTCCGCGAGCAGCCGCGCATACACCGCCGCTCGTTCGGCCAGCCGGGGGTCGGCCTCCTCCGCGGGGTGCAGGAGCACCGCGTGCAGCCCGCCCTCGCCGTCCCGGAGGAGCCGGATCCGGCGCAGCACGTCGAGCTCGGCCACCGCTCCGCCGATCCACACGGCCAGGCTCACGCCGCCGCGCATGGCAAGGGCGAGCCGGAGGGTCCGGCCGAACGCCGGCACCTGCCCGGCCGTCGCCTCGGCGAGCCGCCGGGACGGCGGCAGCACCGTCAGCCGCGGGCCGTGGTGCCGGGCCGCGCCGTCCGTGCCGGGTCCACCCGTCGGAGAACCGTGGCCCGGCGCCGCGCCGTCGGCCGGAGGGGGAGCACCGCCCGGCCCGGCACTGTTGCCGAGCCCAGCACTGTCGCCGAGCCCAGCACTGTCGCCGTGCACGGCGCGGTCGCCCGGCACGGTCGGTCGCTCACCCGACAAGGGCCGCGAACGCCCGCCCCGGCCCGGGCCGGCGGGTCAGGTCGTGCCGGAGGTCCTCGAGCGCACCCCGCCGCTCGTGGCCCTCGTCGAGCAGCTCCGCCACGGCGTCCCGCACCTCGGCGGCGGTCAGGGCGTTGGGGTCGAGCACCGTCCCGAGCCCCGCCGCCTCGAGGGCCGCGGCCCCGGCGAACTGGTCCGTGGACATCGGCAGCAGGAGCAGGGGAACCCCGGCGGTGAGCGCCTCCGTCACGCTGTTGTTCCCACCGTGGGAGACCGCGACGGCCGCCCGGCGCAGCAGGGTGACCTGCGGCAGCGTCCCCCGGACCAGCCAGGATTCCGGGACCGGCCCCAGCTCGGAGGGCCGGGTCGACCCGGCCGCGAGGGCGACCCGCACGTCCAGGCCGCGGAGGGCCTCGGCCACCCGGGACAGCACGTCCCCGCGCACGGAGAGGAAGCTGCCCAGGCTGATGTACACGATCGGGCGGTCCGAGCCGGCCAGCCACGCGGCCACCTCCGGGTCCTCGGCCTCCTCCCGGACGGCGGAGCCCAGGAACGTGTGCTCGGGCAGCGCGCGGGTCCGGTGCTCGTCGTGGAGCTCACCCGGATAGTTCAGCAGGAGGTCGTCGCCGGTCTCCGCGAAGGCGTCGGCGCTCGCCGGGGTGCCCGGGGCGATCTGCTGCAGCGCGTCGTTCCACTGCTCGGTGAACTCGTCCCGCACGGACGAGCACAGCCGGTGCAGCGCCTCGAGCTCGGCCGGGGCCGGGCGCAGCCGGCCGGGCCACGCCGGCGGGTGCCCGTAGACCTCATCGGCCACCGTCAGGGCCGAGGGGTGGCCCAGGACCACGTCGGCGTGCCGGATCCCGGCGCCCGTCAGGGCGAGGCGTGCCGCGAAGGCCAGGTGGTCCACGACCACCTGGTCCGGCCGGACGCGGTCCACCACCCGCTGGACCCGCCGGGCCGTGCCCAGGGGGTCCCAGAGCAGGTCGTCGCGCCGGGCCCGCGCCTGGAAGGCCAGGGTCTCCGCGGGGCCGCGGCGGGTGGCGGCGAAGAACCCGCGCAGGGCGTCGTCCTCCCCGGCCGGCTGCTCCTCCGCGCGGATGACCCCGGGGTTGGAGCCGCGGCCCAGCGGCAGGAGCTCGACGTCGAAGCCGAAGCCCCGGGCAATGGGGGCGGTCGCGGGGCCGGTGGCGACGACCACCCGCTCCCCGGCGTCCCGCCACGCGGTGGCCAGGGTCGCGAGCGGGAACAGGTGGGAGGCGTAGTCCGGGCTGATCACGAGCAGGGTCACAGGGTGGGGCTCCTGTCAGCCGCGTGCGCCACGGCGTCGTCGTAGACGGCGGTGAGGGCGGTGGCCATCACCTCGATGCTGAAGCGTTCGCGGACCATGGCGCGGGCCGCGTCGGCCGTCCGCTCGGCGTCCGGGCGGGCCGCCAGGTCGAGGGCGCCGGCCACGGCCCGGGACAGCGCGGCGGGCTCGCGGGTGTCGACGAGGACGCCGGTGACGCCGTCCGCCACGAACGTGGCCGGTCCGCCGGTGCCGGGCGCCACGACCGGCAGGCCGGTCGCCAGGGCCTCGACGAGCGCCACCCCGAACTCCTCCTTCAGGCTCGCACAGACGTAGACGCCCGCGGGGGAGGACAGGCCCGGCCGGCCGCGGCGCACCGCGGCGAGCCAGGCGACCACCGTGCCGTGCGGCCGGTGGCCGGCCAGCAGCAGCCCGGCGGAGGCACCCTCGTCCCGGGGGAGCGCGGCGTCGATGCGGGCGAGCTGCTCGCGCTCGTCGGCGGAGGGGGACACGAGGTCCCCGCCCACGACGAGGAGGTTGCACCGGGCGCGCAGTCCGGCGTCCCGGGCCCACGCCTCGACGAGCGCGGCCGTGCCCTTCACCCGGTGCAGGCGGCCCACCGTGACGACGACCGGCAGCCCGCGCCGCTCGGCGGGCAGGGCCCCGAGGACGGTGTCGAGCTCGGCCAGCTGCGGGCCGGTGCCGTTCCGCACCTGCTCGGCGGCACGGTCCACGGCGCCGAGGTCGATGCCCTCCGGCACCACCGTGCACCGCGCGGCCTCGTCCGGGTCCACGTCGAGCAGCTCGCGCGCGTCCCGTGCCAGGTCCGGCCGGGGGAAGAGCACCACGTGCTCCGCCCGGGCCGCGAGGTCGGCGAGCAGGCGCACCCGGAACCACAGGTGCTCCACGTGGTCGGCGGCGCCGAAGCCGGCGCGGGTCAGGGTGCCGGCGGTCTCCCGCGCGGCGACGAGCGCGTGCGGGTCGGGGGCCATGGTGAGCACCCACGGGATGCCCAGCTCCGTGGCCACCGCGGCGGCGGCCATCGAGCCGACGTCGGCCATCCGCAGGTGCAGGACGTCCACGGGAGCGGCCCCGCGCAGCACCCGCCGCAGCCCCCGCTCCGCGGCCACCCGCCGCGGCCAGGCGTCCGCCATGTGCACCGGGGAGCCGGCGAAGGGGACGACGCCGAAGACGTGCCCCGGCCCCGCCAGGTGCGGCCGTGCCCTCCGGGCCTCGTCGTGGGTGCCACGGGACACCGTCACCACCCGCGCGACGCCGCCGGGGGCGCGCCGGGAGCTGAGGGCGTCGCCCAGCTGGGCGAGCAGTGTGGCGATCCCCCCGTTGTCGCCCCGCCCGGAGAAGGTGAGGTCCCGGTCGATCTCCGCGTGCAGGAAGGACTGCAGGACGGTCAGCCCGTCGCGGTCGGACGCAGGGGCCGCCTCCGCGGGACCGTGGAGCTCCGCCAGGGCGAGCCGGGCGACCGCAGCCAGGGGCCCGGTCTCCCGTGCGCCCGCCCGGGCGAGGTCCGGGAGGCCGGCCACGGGCTCGGAGCCGGTCTGCCACCGGTCCACCAGGGACTCGAAGGCGGCACCGCGGACGTCCTGGTCCTCCGCGGTATCGGCGGCCAGGGTGCGGAGGAGCTCGGTGGGACCCGCCCCGGGGACCAGCCCGAGGGTCTCGGCCAGTCTCGTGCGGGAGCCGGGAGCGACCGTTTCCGCGAGCGCGTGCTCGAGGGCTCCGCCCACCGTGCTCGCCGCCGCGGGAGCCCACGCCTGCAGGGTGCGCTGCGCGAGCATGCCGGGAAAGCCGCCGGCGGCGACGAGGACCGTGAGGGAGGCCACAGCGCCGGGCAGGGGAGCGCGGTCGGCGAGCGCCCAGGCGGTGTGCTCCCGCAGCCACGGCTCGTCGTCCCGGAGGAGCGCCGTGAGGAGGGTGTCCGCCCGGGGGCCGGGCACCGCTGCCAGGGCGTGCACGGCGGCGATCGCCGCGACCTGGTCCTCGCGCCGGCGGATCTCCTCCGCGAGCACGGGCAGGGCCCCGGCAGGTTGTTCCCGGACCGCGTCCAGCAGGTCGTCGGCACGCCGGATGCCGTCGAGGACGGAGGGCACGTTCCGGACCGCCTCGAGGGCCTCGCGCGTCGCCGCGCCGGTGCGCTCGGCGCTCGTTGCCGGGGCGCGGGGCGCGGCGAAGGTCATGGCCTCACGGTAGCCGAGGGCCGGGTCCGCGGACAGCGGCGCCCGGGATTCTCAGGATGCTGGGAGCCGGCGCGCTGCCCGGGCGTCGGCGCGGCGGCAGAGCACGGCGAACAGCGCGCCGGACAGGTTGTGCCAGACCGAGAAGACCGCCGCCGGCAGGGCCGCCAGGGGGTTCATGTACTGGGCGGCGAGCGCGGCGGCCAGGCCGGAGTTCTGCATGCCCACCTCCACCGCGGTGGTGCGCCGCACGGCGATCGGCTGCCGTGTCACCGCGCCCACGAGGTGGCCCAGAGCCAGGCCGAGGACGTTGTGCAGGACCACGGCCGCGAGCACGAGCAGGCCGGCCTCGACGATCCGGTCGGCGCTGCCCGAGACCACGATGGCCACGATGAGGGCGATGGCCGCGACCGAGACCCACGGCAGGACGGGCAAAGCGCGCTCGACCAGTCGGGGCGCGAGCAGGCGCACGGCGAGACCCGCGACGACGGGCAGGAGCACGATCTTGGTGATCGACCACGCCATGGCCCCGCCGTCCACCGGCAGGTACTGCCCCGCCAGCCAGAGCGTGAGCAGGGGGGTGAGCAGCGGGGCCAGCAGCGTGGAGATCGAGGTCATGGCGACGGACAGCGCCACGTCACCGCGGGCGAGGTAGGCGACCACGTTCGAGGCCGTGCCACCGGGCGCGCAGCCCACCAGGATCACGCCCGCGGCGAGTTCCGGCGGCAGCCGCAGCAAGAACACCACGAGGAGCGCCACGAGGGGCATGACCACGTACTGGGCCGCCACGCCGAGCAGCACCGGCAGCGGCCGCTTCGCCACGAGGGCGAAGTCCACGGGCCGCAGGGTCAGGCCCATGCCGAACATGACCACTCCGAGGAGGGGATTGATCCACCCGGTCAGCCCGCCCACGGCGCCGGGGGCCAGGAACCCCACGAGTCCGCCCACGATCACGAGCACGGGGAAGACCAGGACGGCGGTGTAGGCCCCGCGGTCGGGCGCAGCGGCCCCGGGCGCACTGCTCTCGGTGGCGGTGTCGGAGCTCACCACCCGCGGGCCCGCCACTCGTCGAGGTGCGGACGCTCCGCCCCCAGCGTGGTGGGCTTGCCGTGGCCGGGGTGGACCACGGTGTCGTCGTCGAAGCGCTCGAAGACGCGCTCAGTGACGTCGTCGATCAGCTGCCGGAAGTCCTCGGGGCTGTTGGTCTTGCCCACGCCGCCGGGGAAGAGGGAGTCGCCGGAGAAGATGTGCGCCGGGCCCTCGGGGTCGCGGTAGACCAGGGCGATCGAGCCCGGGGTGTGCCCGCGCAGGCCGATGACCTCGAGGTCGAAGCCGTCGAACTCGGCCGTGTCGCCGTCCTCGAAGGTCAGGTCCATGGGCACGGCGATGTCGGACTCGTCGTCGGCGCCGCACGCGGTCATGGCCTCGGAGCGGGAGCGGACCTCGTCGAGGGCGCGGACGTGGTCCCAGTGCGAGTGGGTGGTGATGATGAGCTGGAGGTTGCCGTAGGAGGCGGAGCAGTCACCGTTGCCGGCGCCCACGAGGCCGGCGATGGCGCGGGCGTCGTCGGCCGCGTCGATGAGGACCTGCGTGCCCTCGTCCTTGGACGTGAGCAGGTAGACGTTGTTGTCCATCTCGCTCACGGAGATCCGGCGAATCGTGACTTCGGAGAGGTCGGTGACCTCCGTCTTCGTTGCGATCATGAGGACGAAGGTACTCCCGTGCCCTGGCACTGGCCAATTTCCCGCACCCTCATCGTCGGATCGGCGTGACGACGCTGAGAACGTTGGTCACCCTCATGCGAATGACGCCCATCCATTGTCTGCCGGGATGGGCGTCATTCGACTCAGAGAAGAACAGGTCTGCGTGATCGTTGCACGACCCTGATCGGTCTCGCAGACGACATCGGTCGCGCCCGAGCGGTCCACCGCACGGCCGAGAACGGCGAGCGGGCCGACCTTGACGCCGCAAACATTGGCGGCGACCTGGGCGGCAACGCCAAGGTTGACGTCCTCGAGTGTCACGAGGTTGTTGAGGGAGTCCTCGACGATGCGCGGGCCCGCCGTGGTTGCCGACCCCGGCGAGGGAGCGTATAGTTGCTTGCGGCAACAAATTATCAGGGCATCCGGCAGCACCGAGCCCGCGTCGTCGTCGACGCGGCCCCCGCGAAGAACAGGGGAGTGCGGACCGGGTGCCCCTTCGTCGTTGTCCACCCCCATTCCCGATCCCGGAGGAGCCTCTGTTGCCCGTCTCGCACGACACCGCCGTGGAGCTGGTGCGCGACCTGCTCGAGCTCCAGCGCGTCATGAAGCACGTGACCAAGACCGACGCCGGCCGGCGCCGGCTCAACCCCACGGCGATCGCCCTGCTCTACTACCTCGACAGCAACGGACCGCGCCGGGCCACCGTGATGGCCTCGGAGACCGGCCTCGGCCCCTCGGGGCTGAGCCGCCAGCTGGCCGTCCTCGAGGAGGAGGGCCACGTGGAGCGCACCCCCGACCCCGACGACGGGCGTGCGGCGCTCGTCGCCATCACGGAGCGGGGCCGGGAGCAGGTCCGGACCGTGCTGGAGGAGGACGCCCAGCGTCTCGCCGCGCGGCTCGAAGGCTGGGACGAGGCGCAGGCCCGCACCAGCCGCGGAGCCATCAACGAGATCACCACCGTCTTCCTGGACTCCCTCGGCGTGGAGCGCACCACGTCCTGCCGGGACCACTCGGACCGAGAGCACGAGGAGCCATCCGCACGATGACGTCACAGCAACCGACCTCCGCACCGGGCGGGGGGACCGGCGCCTCCCACGAGGACGTGATGCGGGCGCTCACCGGGATCCTCGCGGTGTTCTTCATGGCGATGGTCACCCTCACCATCATCGGCACGGCTCTGCCGGTGATCATGGCCGACCTCGGCGGGGACCAGACCTCGCTGTCCTGGACGGTCACCGGCACCCTGCTCGCCAACGCCGCGACCACCCCCGTCTGGGGCAAGCTCGCCGACCTCTTCGACAAGAAGAAGCTGCTGCAGCTGTCCATCGTGATCTTCGTGCTCGGCTCCGCCATGGCCGGGCTGGCCCCGACCATCGAGTTCCTCATCCTGGCCCGCGTGGTCCAGGGCGTGGCCATGGGCGGGATCATGGCCCTGGCCATGACCATCATGGGCACGATCATCCCGCCCCGCGAGCGCGGCCGCTACGCCGGGTACATGGGCGCCGTGATGGCCGTGGCCACCTCCGCCGGCCCCCTGCTCGGCGGGCTGATCGTGGACCTCTTCGGCTGGCGCTGGGTGTTCCTCATCCCCGCCCCGCTGGCGGTCCTGGCGGCCGTGCTCGTGCACCGCACCCTGCGCATCCCGCCGCAGGCACCCCGGAAGGTGAGCATCGACTGGCTCGGCATCGCGCTGCTGGTCGTCTCCGCCTCCGCGCTGCTGCTGTGGGTGTCCCTGGCCGGCCAGCCGGGCATGTTCGAGTGGATCTCGCCGACCTCGGCGGCACTCGTCGCCACCGCGCTCGTGGGCACCGTGCTGTTCGTGCTCGTGGAGCAGCGCGCCGCCGAGCCGGTCCTGCCCATCCGGGTGGTCACCCAGCGCACCACCGCGCTGGCCATCCTCGCGGCCATCGCCACCGGCGGAGCCATGTTCGCCTCGACCACCTACCTGGGCCAGTACTTCCAGCTGGGTCAGGGCTTCAGCCCGACGATGGCCGGGATGCTCATGCTCCCGCAGGTCTTCGGCTCCCTCGTGGGCGCCACGGTCGCCGGGCAGCTGATCACCCGCTACGGGCGGTGGAAGATCATCCTGGTGGTCGCCGCCGTGCTCATGTCCACGGGTCTGTTCCTCGCCGCGACGCTCACGCACGACACCGCGCTGTGGGCCGTGAGCATCTTCCTCTTCCTCGTGGGTCTGGGCATCGGCGCGCTGAACCAGAACCTGGTCCTGGCCGTGCAGAACACCGTGGGTCTCAAGGACATGGGCGCGGCGTCCTCGTCGGTCGCCTTCTTCCGCACCATGGGCGGGGCCGTGGCGGTCGCCGTCTTCGGCGCCCTCATGAGCTCCCACCTCGCCGGGCAGCTGGCCGAGACCACCCGGGCCCGCGGCGGGGACCCCGCCGCCGTGGACAGCACCACCATGGACCTGGAGTCGCTGCCCGCGTCCGTCGAGGGCGTGGTCCGCGAGGCCTACGGCACGGGCACCGGCCTCGTCTTCCTGGTCGCCGCCATCGCGTCCCTGGTGACGCTGCTCGCGGTGCTCCTCATCAAGGAGGTCCCGCTGCGCCGCACCGTGGACATCGTCGAGGTGGACCCCGCCACGGGCCGGCTCAAGGTCGTCACCCGCACCGTCGACGCCCGCGAGGTCCGGCGCCGGCAGCAGGAAGGGGCGACCCATCCGCGCGCGGACGGCGCCACGGGCGCCCCGGACGGCTCCTCCACCGGAGGGGCCGCGGGGGCGCGCGTCCGCGAGGACACCGCCACCGGCCCCATGGACCGGGTGTGAAGCCGCCCACGGAGCCGGCCGCGATGTCCGGGCCCGGTACTAGAGTGGAGGGCGTGTCTGAGCCGATCCCCACGTCCACCCTGGTCATGAGTCCGTCGACCGAGCCCTCCGAAGCCCTCGACGGGCCCGTGACCGCCACCGGCGCGCGGACCGCCCGCAGGTCCGACCTCACCGAGATCGTGGTGCAGGGCGCGCGCGAGCACAACCTCGACAACGTCTCGCTGACCGTGCCGCGGGACGCCATGGTCGTCTTCACGGGGCTGTCCGGCTCCGGGAAGTCGTCGCTGGCGTTCGACACGATCTTCGCCGAGGGCCAGCGCCGCTACGTCGAGTCCCTGTCCTCCTACGCCCGGATGTTCCTGGGCCGGGTGGACAAGCCGGACGTCGACTTCATCGAGGGCCTGTCCCCGGCGGTGTCCATCGACCAGAAGTCCACCTCCCGCAACCCGCGCTCCACCGTGGGCACGATCACCGAGATCTACGACTACATGCGCCTGCTGTGGGCGCGCGTCGGCCACCCGCACTGCCCCGAGTGCGGCGAGGCGATCGAGAAGCAGACCCCGCAGCAGATCGTGGACCAGCTCCTCGAGATGCCGGAGAAGACCCGCTTCCAGGTGCTCGCCCCCGTGGTGCGCGAGCGCAAGGGCGAGTTCGTGGACCTCTTCCAGGAGCTCACCGCGAAGGGCTTCTCCCGCGCCACCGTGGACGGCGAGACGGTCCAGCTCTCGGACCCGCCCAAGCTCAAGAAGCAGTACAAGCACACCATCGAGGTGGTCGTGGACCGGCTCGTGGTCAAGGAGGGCATCCGCCAGCGCCTGACCGACTCCGTGGAGACGGCGCTGGGCCTCGCCGAGGGCCGCGTCGTCGTCGAGCTCGTGCCCCGCACGGACGAGGAGATCGCCCACCCGCTGGAGCTGCGCCGCCCGTTCTCCGAGAACCTCGCGTGCCCCAACGAGCACCCCCTGCAGGCCGACGAGATCGAGCCCCGGTCCTTCTCCTTCAACGCCCCGTTCGGCGCCTGCCCCGAGTGCGACGGTCTCGGCGCCCGGCTCGAGGTCGACGAGGAGCTGGTGGTCCCCAACCCGGACCTCTCCCTCGTGGAGGGCGCGATCGCCCCGTGGTCGCTCGGCAAGGCCACCAGCGAGTACTGGAACCGCCTGCTCGCCGGGCTGGGCCAGGAGCTCGGCTTCGACCTCGTCACCCCGTGGGGCAAGCTGCCGGCCAAGGCGCGCAAGGCGATCCTCGAGGGCAAGGACTACCAGGTCACCGTCGCCTACCGGAACCGGTTCGGCCGGGAGCGCCGCTACACCCAGGGCTTCGAGGGCGTGATCGGCTACATCAAGCGCAAGCACGCCGAGACGGAGTCGGACAACGCCAAGGACCGCTACGAGCAGTACATGCGCCAGGTGGCCTGCCCGGCCTGCGACGGCGCCCGGCTGAACCCGACCATGCTCGCCGTGACCGTGGGCGGGAAGAACATCGCCGAGACCACCCGCATGCCCATGCGCGAGGCGCACGCCTTCTTCCGCGACCTGGAGCTCAGCACCCGCGAGACGAGGATCGGCGAGCAGGTGCTCAAGGAGATCCAGGCCCGTCTGACGTTCCTCGTGGACGTGGGCCTGGACTACCTCAACCTCGAGCGCGCGGCCGCGACGCTGTCCGGCGGCGAGGCCCAGCGCATCCGCCTGGCCACCCAGATCGGGGCCGGGCTCGTGGGCGTGCTCTACGTGCTGGACGAGCCGTCGATCGGCCTGCACCAGCGGGACAACCGCCGGCTCATCGGGACCCTCACCAAGCTGCGGGACATGGGCAACACCCTGATCGTGGTCGAGCACGACGAGGACACCATCCGCGAGGCCGACTGGATCGTGGACGTCGGCCCCGGCGCCGGCGAGCGCGGCGGGCGCGTGGTGCACTCCGGGACCTACGAGGAGCTGCTCGCCAACGAGGGGTCCATCACGGCGGACTACCTCTCCGGCCGCCGGGCCATCCGGGTGCCCGCGCAGCGGCGGGCGATCGACCGCAAGCGGATGCTCAAGGTCGTGGGCGCGCGGGAGAACAACCTGCGCGGCATCGACGTCTCCTTCCCGCTGGGGGTGCTGACCGCGGTGACCGGGGTGTCCGGCTCCGGGAAGTCCACGCTGGTCAACGACATCCTCTACACGGCGCTGGCCAACAAGCTCAACGGGGCCAAGCAGGTCCCCGGCCGGCACAAGCGGATCGACGGCGTGGACCTCCTGGACAAGGTGGTGCACGTGGACCAGAGTCCGATCGGCCGGACCCCGCGCTCCAACCCCGCCACGTACACGGGGGTGTTCGACCACATCCGCAAGCTCTTCGCCGAGACCCCGGAGGCGAAAGTGCGCGGCTACCAGGCCGGCCGGTTCTCCTTCAACGTCAAGGGCGGGCGCTGCGAGGCGTGCTCGGGCGACGGCACGATCAAGATCGAGATGAACTTCCTGCCGGACGTCTACGTCCCGTGCGAGGTGTGCAAGGGGGCCCGGTACAACCGGGAGACCCTCGAGGTGCACTACAAGGGGAAGACCATCGCCGAGGTGCTGGAGATGCCCATCGAGGAGGCCGCCGAGTTCTTCCGGGCGTTCGGCCCGATCGCCCGGCACCTGAACACCCTCGTGGACGTCGGCCTGGGCTACGTGCGGCTGGGCCAGCCGGCCACGACCCTGTCCGGCGGCGAGGCCCAGCGCGTGAAGCTGGGCGCCGAGCTGCAGAAGCGCTCCAACGGCCGCTCCATCTACGTGCTGGACGAGCCCACGACCGGCCTGCACTTCGAGGACATCCGCAAGCTGCTGCTCGTCCTGCAGGGGCTCGTGGACAAGGGCAACACCGTGATGACGATCGAGCACAACCTGGACGTCATCAAGTCCGCCGACTGGATCGTGGACCTCGGCCCGGACGGCGGCTCGGGCGGCGGCCAGGTCGTGGCCGAGGGCACCCCGGAGCAGGTGGCCCGGAACACGGACAGCCACACCGGCCGGTTCCTCGCCGAGGTGCTCGGCGGGCGCCCCGCCGCCGTGGGGGCCGCCCGATGACCGCCCCCGTGGTGCTCTGGGACCTCGACGGCACCCTCCTCGACCCGGCCGGGGCGATCACCGGCGGCATCGCCCGCGCCCTGGCCGAGCACGGCCACGCCGTGCCCGAGGACCTGCGCCGCTTCGTGGGCCCGCCCGTGGGCTTCTCACTGCGGGCCTTCACCGACGTCCCGGAGGACGGGATCCCGGCGGTGGTGGCGTCCTACCGGGCCCGCTACCGCACCGAGGGGCTCGCGCAGACCCGGATCTACCCGGGGGTGGAGGAGCTCCTGGAGCGCCTGCACGGCGTCGGGGTGCGGATGGCCGTGGCCACGCAGAAGCCCGAGCCCACGGCCGAGCTCGCCGTCGAACGGTTCGGGCTGGGCCGGTGGTTCGAGACCGTCTCAGGGGCCGCCGACGACGCCGCGACCGCCCCGCGCGACGGACTCGCCCACGACAAGCCCGCGATCATCGGCGAGGCCCTGCGCCGGCTCGGCGTGGACTCTCCGGACCCCGCGCGCACGGTGATGATCGGGGACCGCCGCTACGACGCCGAGGGCGCGCTCGCCCACGGGATCGACTGCCTGGGCGTCGCGTGGGGCTTCGCCGCCGAGGACGAGCTGGGCACCGGCTTCGCCGCCGTGGCCCAGGACGCCGCCGAGCTCGGGGAGCTGCTGGCCCGGTACACCGCCACGGCCCCGGCCGGCCGCTGAGGGGGGACCGGACCGTGGCCGATCCGGAGAGCTACCGCCCCGCCCGCCAGGACATCCCGACGGCCCCGGGGGTCTACCGCTTCCGGGACGAGTACGGGCGAGTGGTCTACGTGGGCAAGGCCAAGAACCTGCGCAACCGGCTGAGCTCCTACTTCGCGCCCCCGCACGCCCTGAGCCCCAAGACCCGTGCCATGGTCACCACCGCGGCCGGCGTCGAGTGGACCGTGGTGGGCAGCGAGCTGGAGTCCCTCCAGCTCGAGTACACGTGGATCAAGGAGTTCAAGCCCCGGTTCAACATCGCCTACCGGGACGACAAGTCCTACCCCTACCTCGCGGTGACGATGTCCGAGTCCGTGCCCCGGGCCCAGGTGGTGCGGGGGGAGAAGAAGAAGGGCAACCGGTACTTCGGGCCCTACTCCCAGGCCTGGGCGATCCGCGAGACCCTCGACGCCCTGCTGCGCGTCTTCCCCGTCCGCACGTGCTCCAAGGGCGTCTACCGGCGCGCCGAGCAGTCCGGGCGCCCGTGCCTGCTGGGCTACATCGACAAGTGCTCCGCCCCCTGTGTCGGGCGGATCTCCGAGGAGGACCACTACGCCCTCGCGGAGGACCTGTGCCGGTTCATGGCCGGGCACGCGACCCCGTTCATCAAGGAGCTGCAGCGGCAGATGCAGGAGGCCGCCACGGCCATGGACTTCGAGACCGCCGCCGCGCGCCGGGACGACATCGCCGCCCTGGAGAAGGCCTTCGAGCGCAACGCCGTGGTGCTCTCCGACAGCACCGACGCCGACTTCTTCGCGCTCGCCGAGGACGAGCTCGAGGCCGCCGTGCAGGTCTTCCACGTCCGGGGCGGGCGGATCCGCGGCCAGCGCGGCTGGGTCACGGAGAAGGTCGAGGAGGCCGACGGCGGACGGCTGCTCGAGCAGCTGCTCGAGCAGGTCTACGGCGACACCGCCACGGACGCCGCCGAGAGCGCCCAGGCCGCCGCGCCCCCGTCCCCGGGCGGGTCCAAGCACCGGCCCTCCGCGGAGCTCGCCTACCGGGAGGACGCGATCCCGCGCACCGTGCTGCTCTCCGAGCCCGCCGACAGCACCGACCGGCTCGAGGAGTGGCTCTCGGGCCTGCGCGGATCCCGGGTCTCGATCGCCGTCCCGCAGCGCGGGGAGAAGGCGCACCTGATGGAGACGGTGCAGGAGAACGCCCGGCAGGCCCTGAAGCTGCACAAGTCCCGGCGGGCGGGCGACATCACCACCCGTTCCGCGTCCCTGCAGGAGCTGCAGGAGGCCCTGGACATCCCCGTGCCGCTGATGCGCATCGAGTGCTACGACATCTCGCACGTGCAGGGGACCAACGTCGTCGCCTCCATGGTGGTCTTCGAGGACGGACTGCCCCGGAAGGCGGACTACCGGAAGTTCTCGGTCACGGGCGAGGCCGCGCGGGACGACACCGCGTCCATGTACGACGTCATCTCCCGGCGCTTCCGCCGGCACCTCGAGGAGCAGGCCGAGCGGGCGGCCGCCGGGCCGCGCACCGGGCAGGTGGAGGCCGGGGCGGAGGCCCCCGAGCGGGCGCGGTTCGCCTATCCGCCCAGTCTCGTGGTGGTCGACGGCGGACCCCCGCAGGTCGCCGCGGCCGCCCGGGCGCTGCGCGACCTCGGGATCGACGACGTCCACGTGGTCGGCCTGGCCAAACGGCTCGAGGAGGTCTGGGTGCCGGACGACGAGTTCCCCGTGATCCTGCCACGCGCGAGCCAGGGCCTGTACCTGCTCCAGCGGATCCGCGACGAGGCCCACCGTTTCGCCATCACCTTCCACCGCAAGAAGCGCTCCTCCGCCATGACGGTCTCCGTGCTCGACGAGCTGCCCGGGGTGGGCCCCGCCAAGCAGAAGGCGCTGCTGAAGCACTTCGGCTCCGTCAAGAAGCTCCGGGCGGCCCGCGTGGAGGAGATCGAGCAGGTCCCCGGGTTCGGGCGGACGCTGGCCGAGAAGGTGGCCGCCGCGCTGCAGACCTCCGACGTCGATGCCGCCCCGGCCGTCAACATGACCACCGGCGAGGTCCTTTCCTGAGCGCGGGGCCGCGGCCCGGCGCGCGGCCGCACGCCGCGGACTTCGTTAGGCTGGGGCGGGACCGCCGCGAGGACCCGGTCGCGATCGGCGCACCGGGTGCGGCGGAAGCGGCACAGCAGGCGCGGAACACCAGGCGCAGGGCAGGACGACGGGAGACGGAGCGGACATGAGCGAGCACACCGCCGGAGCGGACGTCGGGACTGCCGGCGGGACCGACCACGCGAAGCCGACGAGCTCGGAGCTGCTCGTCGTCACGGGCATGTCCGGGGCCGGGCGCAGCACGGCCGCCAACGCCCTCGAGGACCTCGGCTGGTACGTGGTCGACAACCTGCCCCCGCAGATGCTGCACACCCTCGCCGACCTCGTCTCCCGGACCCCGCAGGCCCTGCCCAAGCTGGCGGTCGTCATCGACGTGCGCGGCAAGGCGCTGTTCAACGACATGAAGGAGACGCTGGCCGCCCTCGAGGCGTCCGACGTCGACTTCTCGGTGCTCTTCCTCGACGCCGCCGACGACGTCCTGGTCTCGCGCTACGAGCACCAGCGCCGGCCCCACCCGCTGCAGGCCGGCGGGCGGATCCTCGACGGCATCCGCGCCGAGCGCGCCCTGCTGACGGACCTGCGGGAGTCGGCCGACGTGGTCCTGGACACCTCCGGCTTCAACGTGCACGCGCTGTCCCGGGCCGTGGCCGACCTGTTCTCCACGAACGGGCCCGTGGTCCTGCGCCTGACCGTGCTCAGCTTCGGCTTCAAGTACGGGGTCCCCGCCGACGCGAACTACGTGGCCGACGTCCGGTTCATCCCCAACCCGCACTGGGTCCCGTCGCTGCGTCCCCGCACCGGCAAGGACGACGAGGTCCGGGACTACGTCTTCCAGGACGAGGGCCCCCGGCAGTTCGTGGACCGGTTCGTCGCCATGCTCGAACCCGTCTTCGCGGGGTACCGTACGGAGAACAAGCACTACGCCACCGTCGCGATCGGCTGCACGGGCGGGAAGCACCGCTCCGTGGCCGTGAGCGAGGAGGTGGCTCGCAGGCTCGCCAAGCTGCCGCTCGTGACCGTCAACATCCAGCACCGGGACATGGGCCGGGAGTGACCGGCTCGCCCTCACCCGCATTGGACCCCCGATGACCCTTCCTCCCACCGGCGCCTTCCCCCGGCTGCCCCTCAGCAGCGGCGCCGACGTCGACCCGCACCACTCCCCGGACCCCTCCGCCCGGCGCCCCGGCGGCGGCAGCCCGTCCGTGACCGCCCTCGGCGGCGGGCACGGGCTCTCGGCCAACCTCGCCGCCCTGCGCCGGATCACCCCCCTGCTGACGGCGGTCGTGACGGTGGCCGACGACGGCGGCTCCTCCGGCCGGCTGCGCGACGAACTCGGCGTCCTGCCCCCCGGGGACCTGCGGATGGCGCTCGCCGCGCTGTGCGACGACTCCGAGTGGGGCCGGACGTGGCGCGACGTCATGCAGCACCGGTTCAGCTCCTCGGAGGGCCGCTCCACGACCCTCGACAACCACGCGCTGGGGAACCTGCTCATCGTCACCCTGTGGGAGCTGCTGGGGGACCCGGTGGCCGGGCTGGAGTGGGCGGGAGCCCTCCTGGGCGCCCGCGGCAGGGTGCTGCCGATGTCCACGGAGCCGCTGATCATCGCCGGCGACGTCCCGGACGCCCCGCTCGCGGGCGCCTGCCGCGCCCCGGAGGACCCGCGGGCGCCCGGCGCGGTGCGGACCATCACCGGGCAGGCGGTCCTGGCCAAGCAGGCCGACGTGTGCAACGTCCGGCTCGTGCCCCCCGACGCCCCGGCGTGCCCCCAGGCGGTCGAGGCGGTCGGGCTCGCCGACTGGGTGATCATGGGGCCGGGCTCCTGGCACACCTCCGTGCTCCCGCACCTGCTGCTGCCCGAGCTGCGCGAGGCGATCTGCGGGTCCCGGGCGCGCCGCTGCGTCACCCTGAACCTCTCGCCGGACACCGAGACGCGCGGCAAGACGGCCGCCGACCACCTGCGGGTCCTGCACGCCTACTGCCCCGAGCTGACCCTGGACGTCGTCCTCGCCGACCCCTCGGCCACCGAGGACGGCGCCGACCTCGAGGAGGTCGCCCGCGGCCTGGGCGCCGAAGTCTTCTACGCCGACGTCCGGGCCCACCCCGGCACCGCCGTGCACAACACGCTCCGGCTCGCGGCCGCCTACCAGGAGATCTTCGAGCGCCACCGCTGAGCCCTCCCCACATCCCTCCCACCCCCAGACATCCCCAGGAAAGGAACCGCGTGGCCCTGACGTCATCGGTCAAGGAAGAACTGTCCCGCCTCGAGATCAAGAGGTCCTCGGAACGGCGCGCGGAGCTCTCCGCCCTGCTGCGCTTCGCGGGCGGGCTCCACATCGTCTCGGGACGCATCGTCGTCGAGGCGGAGGTGGACCTCGGCGCCACGGCGCGGCGGGTGCGCCGCGCCGTCCACGAGGTCTTCGGCCACGACAGCGAGATCGTGGTCGTCTCCGGCGGGGGACTGCGGCGCGGCAGCTCCTACGTGGTGCGCGTCGTCGAGGACGGCGAGGCCCTCGCCCGCCAGACGGGCCTGCTCGACTCCCGCGGGCGCCCCGTGCGCGGGCTGCCGCCCGCCGTGGTCAACGGTGCCGTGGCCGACGCCGAGGCGGTGCTGCGCGGCGCCTTCCTCGCCCACGGATCCCTCACGGAGCCCGGCCGCTCCGCGGCGATGGAGTTCACCTGCCCCGGCCCCGAGGCCGCGCTCGCCCTCGTGGGCGCGGCCCGCCGGCTCGGCGTCCTCGCGAAGGCCCGCGAGGTGCGCGGAGTGGACCGCGTGGTCGTGCGGGACGGGGACGCGATCGCCGCGCTGCTCACCCGGATGGGTGCCCACCAGACGCTCCTGCAGTGGGAGGACCGGCGGATGCGCAAGGAGGTGCGCGCCACGGCCAACCGCCTCGCCAACTTCGACGACGCCAACCTCCGACGCTCCGCCCAGGCCGCCGTGGCCGCGGGGGCCCGGGTCGAGCGCGCCCTGGAGATCCTCGGCGACGAGGTCCCGGAGCACCTGCGACAGGCGGGGGAGCTGCGGCTGTCCAACAAGCAGGCCAGCCTCGACGAGCTCGGCCGGCTCGCGGACCCCCCGCTCACCAAGGACGCGGTGGCGGGCCGGATCCGCCGGCTGCTGGCCATGGCGGACCGCCGGGCCGAGGAGCTGAACCTCCCCGGCACCGACGCCGGGGTCGCCGCGGACGCGCTGCCCTCCTGAGCGCGGCTCCGGGCGGCCGGCACGGCGGCTGCGCAAGCCGCGCCGGAGACCCCACGGGCCGGTCCGTGGGTTTCCGGTGGTCCGTGTCCTCCGATGTTGTTTTGTGTGGGTTTTGCGATGAATTCGAGGCAAATCTTTCATGACCCCAAGACATCCCAGGGATAACCACGTAGAATGGAGCCTGGTTCAACGATCCAGATCCCGACCAACACAGGAGAAACCCGTGACCATTCGAGTGGGCATCAACGGCTTCGGACGCATCGGACGCAACTTCCTCCGCGCGGCGCGCGAGCAGGGCGAGAACATCGAGGTCGTGGCCGTCAACGACCTCACGGACCCGGAGGCCCTGGTCCACCTGTTCAAGTACGACTCCATCATGGGCCGGTTCCCCGGCGAGGTGACCCTCGACGGCGACACCATGAAGGTCGACGGCCACGAGGTCAAGTTCCTCGCCGAGCCCGACCCCGCCAAGCTGCCCTGGGGCGAGCTCGGCGTGGACGTCGTCGTCGAGTCGACCGGCCGCTTCACCAACGGCTCCAAGGCCAAGGCCCACCTGGACGGCGGCGCCAAGAAGGTCGTCCTGTCCGCCCCCGGCAAGGAGATCGACGGCACGTTCGTGCCCGGCGTCAACCTCGACACCTACGACGCCGCGTCGATGAACATCGTCTCCGCGGCCTCCTGCACCACCAACTGCCTCGCCCCCATGGCGAAGGTCCTCAATGACGCGTTCGGCATCGAGCGCGGTCTGATGACCACCATCCACGCCTACACCGCGGACCAGAACCTGCAGGACGGCCCGCACAGCGACCTGCGCCGGGCCCGTGCCGCGGCCCTCAACATGGTGCCGACCACCACCGGTGCCGCCGCCGCCGTGGGCCTCGTCCTGCCCGAGCTCAAGGGCAAGCTGGACGGCTTCGCCGTGCGCGTCCCCGTGCCCACCGGCTCCGTCGTGGACCTCACCTTCGACGCGCAGAAGGAGGTCACCGTCGAGTCGGTCAACGCCGCCATGAAGGAGGCCGCCGAGGGCCCCATGCAGGGCATCGTCAAGTACAACGAGGACCCCATCGTCTCCTCCGACATCCAGGGCGACAGCATCTCCACGATCTTCGACGCCCCGCTGACGAAGGTCATCGGCAACCAGGTCAAGGTCATCGCCTGGTACGACAACGAGTGGGGCTACACCTCCCGCCTCGTCAACGTCGTCTCCCACGTCGGCGGGCAGCTCTGAGGCTCCGGTCCCGCACCGGCGTCGGGGTAGGGTGAGTGACATGGCTCATGCACTTGACGAACTGATCGCCGACGGCGTCGCCGGGCGCCGCGTCCTGGTCCGCTCCGACCTGAACGTCCCCCTGGACGGCTCCACCGTGACCGACGACGGACGGGTCCGCGCGTCCCTGCCGGTCCTGGAGAAGCTGGCCGGCGCCGGGGCCCGCGTCATCGTGATGGCGCACCTCGGCCGTCCCAAGGGGCAGGTCGACCCGAAGTACTCGATCGCCCCCGCCGCGCGGAAGCTGGCCGAGCTGGCCGACTTCCCCGTGGTGGTCGCCTCCGACGTCGTCGGGGAGGACGCCAGGGCCAAGGCCGAGGCCCTCTCCGACGGCGAGGTGCTCGTGATCGAGAACGTGCGCTTCGACCCCCGCGAGACCTCGAAGGACGACGCCGAGCGCGGCGCCTTCGCGGACGAGCTCGCCGCCCTGACAGGCGGGAACGGGGCCTACGTGGACGACGCCTTCGGCGCGGTGCACCGCAAGCACGCCTCCGTGTTCGACATCGCCCACCGGCTCCCGGCCTACCTGGGCGACCTCGTCAAGCGCGAGCTCGACGTGCTCACCAAGGTGGTCTCCGCCCCCGAGCGGCCCTTCGTGGTGGTCATGGGCGGGTCCAAGGTCTCCGACAAGCTCGCCGTGATCGAGAACCTCATCGGCAAGGCCGACTCGCTGCTCATCGGAGGCGGCATGGTCTTCACGTTCCTCGCCGCCCAGGGGCACTCCGTGGGCGGGTCGCTGCTGGAGCAGGACCAGATCGGGACCGTCAAGGACTACCTCGAGAAGGCCGCCGCGGCCGGCACCGAGATCGTCCTGCCCGTGGACGTCGTCTACGCCGCGGAGTTCGCCGCGGACGCCGCCCACGAGGTCCGCCCGGTCGACGCCATCGAGGACGGCGAGATCGGCTCCTCCGGCCTCGGCCTGGACATCGGCCCCGAGTCCGCGAAGCTGTTCGCCGAGCGGATCCGCGGCGCGAAGACCGTGTTCTGGAACGGGCCCGCGGGCGTGTTCGAGATGGAGGCCTTCGCCGGCGGCACCCGGGCCGTGGCCGAGGCCGTCGTCGCCTCCGACGCGATGAGCGTCATCGGCGGCGGCGACTCCGCCTCGGCCGTGCGCAACCTCGGGTTCTCCGACGACCAGTTCGGGCACATCTCCACCGGCGGCGGCGCCTCCCTCGAGTTCATCGAGGGCAAGGAGCTCCCCGGGGTCGTGGCCCTGGGCGCCTGACCTGCACGCTCCACCACCGCTTCAGGGCGCCCCGGGGCCGCACGGCCCGGGGCGCCCTCCCGCCCAGCGCACCACTGCCGATACGCACGACGAGCGGCGCCCCCGCCGCGGACAGGAGTCCCCGATGACCTCCCAGACCAACGGACAGTTCGACCGCACGCCGCTGATCGCCGGCAACTGGAAGATGAACATGGACCACGCCCAGGCCATCACCCTGCTGCAGAAGCTCGCGTGGACCCTGGACGACGCCAAGCACGACTACTCCCGCGCCGAGGTGGCAGTCTTCCCGCCGTTCACCGACCTCCGCTCGGTCCAGAGCCTCGTGGACGGCGACGACCTGCGCGTCGTCTACGGCGCTCAGGACCTCTCCGACCAGGACTCCGGCGCCTACACCGGCGACATCTCCGGGCAGTTCCTGGCCAAGCTCGGCTGCACCTACGTGCTCGTGGGCCACTCCGAGCGCCGCACCATCCACGGCGAGTCCGACGAGCTGTGCAACGCCAAGATCGCCGCCGCCCACCGGCACGGCCTGGTCCCGGTGCTGTGCGTCGGCGAGGGCCTCGAGGTCCGGCAGGCCGGTGAGCACGTCGCCTTCACCCTCGAGCAGCTGCGCGGCTCCATCGCCGGCCTCGAGGCGGACCGGGTGGCCGAGCTCGTGGTGGCCTACGAGCCCGTCTGGGCGATCGGCACCGGCGAGGTCGCCGGCCCCGACGACGCCCAGGAGATGGCAGCCGCCATCCGCGCCGAGCTGGCCGGGCTCTACGACGTCGAGACCGCGGCGAAGACCCGCGTCCTCTACGGCGGTTCCGCGAAGGCCGCCAACGCGGGGTCGATCCTCAAGGGCAAGGACGTGGACGGCGTCCTCGTGGGCGGCGCCAGCCTCGACGCCGAGGAGTTTGCTAGCATTGCCAGGTTCGAGCAGCACCTCGTGACTGACTGATCACGACCCCCTGACCGTCCGCGCCGTCGGGGCGCGGCTGCTCGACGGACACCCCGAGGGAAGGCCCCAGTGGATATTCTGCAGAACGTGCTCCTGGCGATCATCGTGGTCACGAGCCTCCTGGCCGTCCTGCTCGTGCTCCTCAACAAGGGCAAGGGCGGAGGCCTCTCCGACATGTTCGGCGGCGGCATGACCCAGTCCCTCAACACCTCCGGCGTGGCGCAGAAGAACCTGGTCCGCCTGACCACGGCCACGGCCGTGGTGTGGGCGCTGTCGATCGCGGCCTACGCGCTGACCATGCGCTTCGCCGAAGTGGCCGTCTGAGCCGACGCACCGTCGAACG
>NZ_JBISWK010000147.1:0-18975 GCF_044462205.1 Kocuria rhizosphaericola
CCCGCGAGCCCGGGGTCGTTCGCATGGGCGGTGCACGTCCTCGTGCGCCGGGAGGCGCTCACGTCGCCTTCGCACGGGCCGCGAGATGCCGGCGGCGTGCCGCGCCCCGGTCGGTGCACGGGCGCGGCCGGACCGTCAGCGGGGCAGGCAGTCCTCCGTCACGAGCAGCAGCGTCTCCTCGATCCCGTGCACGCCGGCGCCGGGCGTGCGCTCGAGCGGGGCGCCGCCGCGGACGGCCGCGACCGCCTCGGCCTTGTCCGCCCCGGCCACGAGGAACCAGACCCGCTGCGCGCTGTTGATCATCGGCAGCGTCATGGTCACCCGCTCCGGCGGGGGCTTGGGGGAGTCCTGGACGCCCAGCACGGTGGCGTCCTGCTCGTGCACGTGCGGGCGCCCCGGGAAGAGGGAGGCCACGTGGCCGTCGGGGCCCAGGCCCAGCAGGGAGAGGTCGAACCGGGGGAAGGACTCCGTCCGGTGCTCCGCGTCGGCGGCCGCCGCGAGCTCGCGCCGGTAGTCGAAGGCGGCGTCCTCCGCGGTCTCGAAGTCGTCCGCGCTGCCCACGTAGTGGACCCGGTCGGGGTTCAGCGCGAGGGCCCCGCCCACGGCCTCGGCGGCCTGGACGCAGTTGCGCTCGGGGCTGTCCCGGGCCACGAAGCGCTCGTCCGACCACCACACGTCGACCCGCGACCAGTCGACCTCGTCCCGGCGCGGGGAGGCGGCGAGCGCGGCGAGCACCGCGGTGCCCATGCTCCCGCCGGTGAGGACGAGGCTCGCCCCGCCCCGCTCCTCCTGCGCTGCCACGACCACGTCGAGGACCCGCTCCGCGGTGTCCGCGGCGAGGGACTCCTTGTCCGGGTGCGGGACGGTCTCCAGCTCGGCGCTCATGCGCGCTCCTCTCCGGGGGTCGGGACGGACGGGTCTGCGGAGGGGGCCTCGACGGGCTCCGCCTCCGCGGGATCGGTCCCGGCGTCCTCGGGGGCAGCGCCGCCCGGCCGGTCCGGGGCCGGGCGGCCTCCGCCGTGCTCGGCCAGGAACCGCGCGGCGCCCGGCGTGAGCTCACCGGTGGTGTCCACGACCTGCGCGACGCGCACGTCCCGCAGCCCGGTGGTGACCACCTCGCCGTAGACCTCGTCGGGATCCAGCCGGCGGAGCTCCTCGGCGATGCAGGCGTCGAGGTCCCGCACGGGCATGGCGATCTGCTGGTCGGGCTGGCCCGGCTGCCGCAGCATCGCCACGGTGCGGCCCGGGCGCTCGAGCACGATCTCGCCGTCGTCCCGGACCAGGGTCACCCGGTCCAGGCGGCGCGGCCCGGCGTTGTTGACGAACGTCACCTCGGCGTCGAGCCGGGTGCCCAGCCACGTGCCGAGCAGCACCACGCTGGGGGAGCGGCCGGACCCCTCGACGACGACCTCGCGCACGGGCGCGGGTTCCGCCTGGTCCAGGACCGCGGCCAGCTGGATGCGCCAGTTGGTCACCCTCGTCCACGCGAGGTCCGTGTCGCCGGGGACGTAGCGGGCGCTGAGCTCCGCGAGCGTCTCGAAGGCGTCGTCGCTGCGCGCGGAGTCCGTGATCCGCCGGTGGGCGATCCCGGCGATCGACGAGGTGTGGGGCGAGGGCGGCGGCACCTCGTGCGGCCACCACGCGACGATCGGCGCGTCCGGGAGCAGCAGCGCCGAGAACAGGGTCTCGGTGGGCTCGGCGAGCTCGCCGTAGCCGTGCAGCACGATGACCTCGGAGGCACCCGCGTCACCGCCCATGCGCAGCTGGGCGTCGAGCCGGGTGCTCTCCGCCTGGGAGTGCGCCACGTGCACGAGGATCCGGCACGGGTGCTCGTGGCTCGCGAAGTTCGCGGCCTCCAGCGCGGCCTCGGAGTGCCCGGCCTGCGCGATGATCACCAGCGTGAGGACCCGGCCGAGCGTCACGACGCCGTGCTGGTCCCGCAGCTGGTTCAGCTTCTTGTCGATGGCCGAGGTGGTGGTGTTCTCCATCGAAACGATCACGGTCGCCTCCAGACGCGTCCGTCGCGGGCCAGCAGCTCGTCGGCGCCGTCGGGTCCCCAGGACCCCGGCGCGTACGGCTCCGGCATGATCTCCTGCTCCGCCCAGCACTCCTCGAAGGGGTCGAGGATCCGCCAGGACAGCTCGACCTCTTCGTGGTCGGGGAACAGCGGTGGTTCCCCGAGCAGCACGTCGAGGATCAGGCGCTCGTAGGCCTCCGGGCTGGACTCGGTGAACGAGTGGCCGTAGCCGAAGTCCATGGTCACGTCCCGGATCTCCGACTGCGTCCCGGGCACCTTCGAGCCGAGCCGGATGGTCACGCCCTCGTCGGGCTGGATCCGGATCACGATGACGTTCTGGCCCAGGTCCTCGTGGCCGTTGTCCCCGAACAGCAGGTTGGGCGAGTTCTTGAACTGCACCGCGATCTCGGTGACCCGCCGCCCCAGGCGCTTGCCCGCGCGCAGGTAGAACGGCACGCCCGCCCAGCGGCGGTTGTTGATGTCCAGGCGCAGCGCCGCGTAGGTCTCGGTCCGGGAGTCGGCGGGGATGTCCTGCTCCTCGAGGAAGGCCCGCACCCGCTGACCGCCCTGCAGCCCGGACTCGTACTGCCCGAGCGCCGAGTGCGCCGCGAGGTCGTCGGGGACGACGACGGAGGCCAGCACCTTGGCCTTCTCCGCGCGCATGTGGTGGGCCTGGAAGGACAGGGGCTCCTCCATGGCGGTGAGGGCCAGCAGCTGCAGCAGGTGGTTCTGGATGACGTCGCGGGCCGCGCCCACGCCGTCGTAGTAGCCGGCGCGGGAGCCGATGCCGATGTCCTCGGCCATGGTGATCTGCACGTGCTCCACGAACTGCGCGTTCCACAGCGGCTCGAACATCTGGTTCGCGAAGCGCAACGCCAGGATGTTCTGGACCGTCTCCTTGCCCAGGTAGTGGTCGATGCGGAACACCGAGTCCGCAGGGAAAACCCGCTCCACGATGGCGTTGAGCTCCTGCGCGGACTCGAGGTCGTGGCCGAAGGGCTTCTCGATGACCACGCGGCGCCACCCCGAGGCGTTCTCGTGCTGGGCCAGGCCGTGGTCGGCGAGCTGCTGGCAGACCGTCTCGAAAGCCTTGGGCGGGATCGAGAGGTAGAACGCGTGGTTGCCGCGCGTCCCGGAGTGCACGTCGAGCTCCTTGAGGGTCGACTTGAGCGCCTCGTAGGCCTTGTCCTCGTCGAACTCGCCCCGCACGAACCGGACGCCGGAGGCGAACTGGCGCCACACGTCCTCCTGGAACGGGGTGCGGGCGTGGGCCTCGACGGACTCGCGCACCACCTCCCGGAACTGCTCGTGCGACCAGTTGCGGCGGCCGAAGCCGACGATCGCGAAGGACGGCGGCAACAGTCCCCGGTTGGCGAGGTCGTACATCGCCGGCAGCAGCTTCTTCTTCGCGAGGTCTCCCGTCACGCCGAAGAGGACCAGCGCCGACGGGGCGGCGACCCGGACGAGCCGCCTGTCCCTCGGGTCCCGCAAGGGATTGCGGGCGTTGTTGTCTGGCAACGGAACTCCTTCACGTCTCTGCGGGGCCGCGGCGCCCACGGGGGCCTGCACGCGCAACGGTCGGCGCGGGGGTCCCGCGCCGACCGTGGCGTGCTCCCATTCTAGGACAGCGGTCCGGTCGCTCCGACCGGTCAGCCGCCGAGGGCGTCGACGGCCTGCTGCAGCCGTGCCACGCCCGCGGCGCGGTCGGCGAGCCGGAGCCGCAGCACGGGCCGCCCGTGGTCGGCGAGGACCTGCGCGTCCCCGTCGGCCTGGGCCGAGATGAGCTCGCCGAAGCTGAACGGGCTGTCCGGGATGTCGAGGTCCGTCTCCGAGGCGGCGGTGATCTGCAGGTACACGCCCTCCGCCGGTCCGCCCTTGTGGTACTGGCCGGTGGAGTGCAGGAACCGCGGGCCCCAGCCGAACGTCACGGGCCGGCCGGTGGCCCGGGCGAGGACCGGGCGGATGCTCTCCAGGTCCGCCCACGCGAGTCGGTCGAAGTAGGCCTGCACGGACAGGTAGCCGGTCTCAGGCAGCCGCGCGAGCAGCCTGGCCAGCGCGTCCTCGACCGTCCGTGTCCCGTCGAGCAGCTCCTGCGCGCCGCGGATCTCCACAGGCCCGTCCACGACGTCCGCGGCGGTGGGCTGCGGCTTGTCCTCGAGCAGGGCGCGGGTGGCGTTCTTGGCGGACTCCACGTCCGGCTGGTCGTAGGGGTTGATGCCGAGCAGCCGCCCGGCCGCCGCCGTGGCGACCTCCCACAGCATGAGTTGGGCGCCGAGGGAGCCCGAGACCCGCACCACGTCGCCCTCGGGGGCCTCCTCCTCGTCCACGCCGACGAGCTCCACGACCAGGACGTCGGCCGCTCCCGAGGTGGCCTCCGGCGCGTCCCCGGCGCCGACGACGACGGGCAGCACGCCCTTGCCCTCCTTGCCGGTGGACTCCGCGATCAGCTGCTCCGCCCAGTCGGCGAACCCCGCGATCCCGGAGCCAAGGTCCCGGAACACGAGCTTGTTCCGCAGGGGCTGCGTCCCGCCGAGCGCCGCGCCCAGGTGCAGGCCGGGGTTGTCCTCGGCGTCCTCGCGCAGCACCTCGCCGGCCTCGTCGGCGTCGTCGAGCAGGGCCCCGACGTCCACCCCGGCCAGGCCGGAGGGGACCAGGCCGAAGGCGGTCAGCGCGGAGAAGCGCCCGCCCACGGTCGGGTCGGCGGTGAAGACCCGGCGGTAGCCTGCCTCCCGCGCGGACGCCTCCATGGGCGAGCCGGGGTCGGTCACCACCACGATGCGCGAGGCGGCGTCGATGCCCGCGTCCTGGAACGCCCGGGCGAAGACCCGGCGCGCCGAGTCGGTCTCCACCGTGGACCCGGACTTGGAGGAGACCACGATCGCGGTCCGCTCGAGGCGGTCGGCGAGGGCCGCGGCCACCATCTCCGGGTCCGTGGAGTCCAGCACGAACAGCTCGACCCCCGCGGTCCCGGTGATCACCTCGGGTGCCAGGGAGGACCCGCCCATGCCCGCGAGCACGAACCGGTCCACGCCCTCGGCCGCGAACTCCTCGCGCAGCGCGGTGATCTCGTCGACGAGCGGGCGGGAGACCTCGGCGGCCTCCACCCAGCCCAGCCGCTTCGAGGACTCGTCCTCGGCCGCGGCACCCCACAGGGTGGGGTCCTGGGCGAAGAGCTTGGAGGCGAACCTGTCGCCCACCAGCGCGGGCACGTGCCGGTCGACGGCCTCGCGGGCCGCGCCGGAGGTCTGGACGGACAGGGAGCTCATGGGTTCTCCTTCGGGTCGGGCAGCACGGACGGAACTCGTGTCAGGACGGGACGGGCTCAGCGGGCGTTGTCGAGGGCGGCGCTCACGGTGTCGAGCAGCTCCGTCCAGGAGTCCTCGAACTTGGTGAGGCCCTCGGCCTCGAGCTGGGCGACGACCTCGTCGTAGGAGATCCCCACGCCGGCGATCTTGTCCAGGAGCTCGTTGGACTCGGCGTAGGTGCCGGTGATGGTGTCCCCGGTGACCTCGGCGTGGTCGAAGGTGGCCTCGAGGGTCTTCTCCGGCATGGTGTTGACGGTGTTCGGGGCGACCAGCCCGGTCACGTAGAGGGTGTCGGGCAGGGAGGGGTCCTTCACGCCGGTGGAGGCCCACAGCGGGCGCTGCGGGTTCGCCCCGGCCGCGGCCAGCCGCTCCCAGCGCTCGGTCTCCAGGGACTGCTCGTGGATCTGGTAGGCGAGCCGGGCGTTGGCCAGCCCGGCCTGGCTCTTGAGCGCGGCGGCCTCGTCGGTGCCGATCGCGTCCAGGCGCTTGTCGATCTCGGAGTCCACCCGGGAGACGAAGAAGGAGGCCACGGAGTGGATGCCGGACAGGTCCTTGCCGTTGTCCAGGGCCTGTTCCAGGCCCAGCTGGTAGGCGTTGATGACCGCGCGGTAGCGCTCGAGGGAGAAGATCAGCGTGACGTTGACGGAGATCCCCTCGGCGATGGTCGCGGTGATCGAGGGCAGGCCGGCCTCGGTGGCGGGGATCTTGATCAGCGCGTTGGGGCGGTCGATGGTCTGGGACAGGCGCTGGGCCATGGCCGAGGTCGCCTCGGCATCCTGGGCCAGGCGCGGGTCCACCTCGATGGACACCCGCCCGTCCACTCCCTGGGTGGACTCGTGCACCGGGGCGAACAGGTCGCAGGCCTCGCGCACGTCGTCGGTGGTGATGGCCAGCACGGCCTCGTCCACGTCCGTGCCGGCGGCGGCGAGGGCCTTGACCTGGTCCTCGTAGGCGTCGTGGGCGGCCAGGGCGGCGGCAAAGATCGTGGGGTTGGTGGTCACGCCCACGACGTCCTTCTCGTCGATCAGCTGCTGCAGCCCGCCGGAGGTGAGGCGTTGGCGGGAGAGGTCGTCGAGCCAGATCGAGACGCCGGCGTCGGAGAGCTTCTGGGTGGGGGTGGTCATGTGCGTGTCAGTCCTCGTGCTCGGGGGAAAGTGGTCGGTGGTGCGTGCGGGCGCTCAGCGGTCCGCCGTGGCGGCGGTCTGCGCCGCGGCGAGGGACTCCTGGGCGGCGGTGGTGACGGCTTCGGCGGTGATGCCGAACTCGCGGTAGAGGGTCTCGTAGTCGGCGGACTCCCCGAAGTGCTCCAGGGACACGGCCCGCCCGTTCTCCCCGAGCAGGTCCCGCCAGGACATCGCGATCCCGGCCTCCACGGTGACCCGGGCCTTCACGGCCGCCGGGAGCACGGACTCGCGGTAGTCGGCGTCCTGGGCGTCGAACCACTCCCGGCAGGGCATGGACACCACCCGGGCCGCCACCCCCTGCTCCTTGAGGAGTTCGCGCGCCTCCACGGCCAGGGCGACCTCGGAGCCGGTGCCGATCAGGATCACCTCCGGGTCGGCGCCCTCGGGGGCCTCGGCCAGGACGTAGCCGCCGCGGGCGACTCCCTCGGCGGAGGCGAACAACTCGGTCTCGGCCTCGGGGTGCAGGTCGGTGCGGGCGAAGGTCGGCACGTTCTGGCGGGTCAGGGCGATCCCGGCCGGGCCGTGCCGGTTCTCCAGCATCGTCCGCCAGGCGATCGCGGTCTCGTTGGCGTCGGCCGGGCGCACGACGTCCAGGCCCGGGATGGCGCGCAGGGCGGATAGCTGCTCCACGGGCTGGTGGGTGGGTCCGTCCTCGCCCAGGCCGATGGAGTCGTGGGTCCACACGTAGATGGAGGGGACCTTCATCAGCGCGCCCAGGCGCACGGCCGGGCGCTGGTAGTCGGAGAAGATCAGGAACGTCCCGGAGAACGCCCTCGTCTGCGAGGACATGGTGATGCCGTTGACGATCGCCGCCGCGGCGTGCTCGCGGATCCCGAAGTGCAGCACCCGCCCGTAGGGGTTGCCCGTCCACTTGTCCGTGGAGCGCGCCTCCGGGATGAAGGAGGGCGCGGACTCGATGGTGGTGTTGTTGGACCCGGCCAGATCCGCCGAGCCGCCCCACAGCTCCGGGAAGGTCTCGGCGATCGCGTTGATCACCTTCCCCGAGGCCGCTCGGGTGGCCACGTCCTTGCCGGCCTCGAAGACCGGGAAGGCCTCGGCGTAGTTCTCGGGCAGCTCCTCGGCGCGGATCCGGTCGTAGAGGGCCGCCCGCTCCGGGTTGGCCTCCCGCCAGTCGTCGAACTTCTGCTCCCACTCCTGGCGGTAGGAGCCCATCCGGTCCTGGATCCCGCGGGTGTGGGCCAGGACCTCGTCCTCGACCTGGAAGGTCTGCTCGGGGTCGAAGCCGAGGATCTCCTTGGTGGCGGCGACCTCCTCGGCGCCGAGCTTGGAGCCGTGGATCCCCCCAGTGTTCTGCTTCTTGGGTGCGGGCCAGCCGATGATCGTGCGCAGGGCGATCAGGGAGGGCTTGGTGGTCTCGGCCTTGGCCGCGCGGATCGCCGCGTAGAGCTCCTCGACGTCCTCCACGTAGTCCCCGGTCTTCGTCCAGTCCACCCGGGCCACGTCCCAGCCGTAGGCCTCGTAGCGGGTGAGGACGTCCTCGGTGAACGCCACGTCGGTGTCGTCCTCGATGGAGATGTGGTTCTGGTCGTAGATCACCACGAGGTTGCCCAGCTCCTGGACCCCGGCCAGCGAGGACGCCTCGGAGGTGACGCCCTCCTGGAGGTCCCCGTCGGAGGCGATCACGTAGACCGTGTGGTCGAAGACGGACTCACCGGCCGGGGCCTCGGGGTCGAACAGGCCGCGGGTGTAGCGCTGGGCGTAGGCGAAGCCCACGGCCGAGGCCAGGCCCTGGCCCAGCGGGCCCGTGGTGATCTCCACCCCGGTGGTGTGCCGGTACTCGGGGTGGCCCGGGGTCTTGGAGCCCCAGGTCCGCAAGCTCTTGATGTCCTCCAGCTCCATGCCGTAGCCCGAGAGGAACAGCTGCAGGTACAGCGTCAGCGAGGTGTGCCCGGGGGAGAGGACGAACCGGTCCCGCCCGGTCCACCGGTCATCGGTGGGGTCGTGGACCATCACCTTCTGGAACAGCAGGTACGCCGCCGGGGCCAGCGACATCGCGGTACCCGGGTGGCCGTTGCCCACCTTCTCCACGGCGTCCGCGGCCAGCACCCGCACCGTGTCCACGGCACGCTGGTCCTGCTCGGTCCAAGTCAGCTTCTGATCGAGTTCGGTCACCAAGGTTCGGGGCCCTTTCTGCTGGGAACCGCTGCCGTGCGCAACGGGTGCCGGTTGCCGACCGGCGGTTTGGGTCCAGCTTAGGTCACCCGCATTTCGGCCGTGTGACCGGTGGCACCGGCCCCGGGGGCTCCGGACGTCCTCCGCGTCATGTCCGGAGCGGGAACGGGCGCCCCCACGCGCTATGCTGTATAGGACCTTCTTCCGCGCCCGCGGGCTGCCGCGCCGACCGCACCCTCGTGCCGGCGACGCACCGTCTCCGGGCCGTCCTCGCGCACGGAGCCGGGGGAACACCACCGCAACCGGGAGCAATGATTCTGTGAACTCACTCGAGACGTCGGGACCCGCAGGACGAGCCGTCCTCGGCAACGGGCACACGGGTGTTGCGGTGGACCCCCGTCCCGAGGGGCGGATGACGGTCTCCCGGAAGCTGCGGGCCTACGTGGCCCTGATGAAGCCGCGCATCATCGAGCTGCTGCTCGTGGCCACCGTGCCGACCATGATCTTCGCCCAGCAGGGCATGCCGAACCTCTGGCTCATCCTCAGCACCCTCGTGGGCGGCACGCTCGCGGCGGGCGCGGCCGGCGCCTTCAACTGCTACATCGACCGGGACGAGGACCGGGTGATGAAGCGCACGGCCAAGCGCCCGCTCGTCACCGGGGAGGTCACGGACCGCGAGGCCCTCGTCTTCGCCTGGTCGCTCACGGCGGTGTCGGTCGCCTGGCTCACGTTCGGCGTCAACGTGCTCGCCGGCGCCCTGGGCGCGGTGGCCATCTTCCTCTACGCCGTCTTCTACTCGATCGTGCTCAAGCGCCGCACCGCCCAGAACATCGTCTGGGGCGGGGTCGCCGGGTGCATGCCGGTGCTCATCGGATGGGCCGCGGTGACGGGCGGCCTCGACTGGCCCGCGTTCGTGCTGTTCCTCTTCATCTTCCTGTGGACGCCGCCGCACTACTGGCCCCTGTCCATGAAGTACGCCGACGACTACTCCCGCGCCGGGGTCCCCATGCTGGGCGCCGTGGCCGGGGCCCGCACCGTGGGCAGCCAGGTGGTCCTCTACGCGTGGGCCACGGTGGTGTGCTCGCTGCTGCTCGTCCCCGTCGGCGGCGCCGGGTGGGTCTACACGGTGACCGCGCTGGCCTCGGGCGCGTGGTTCGTGGGCCACAGCCACAAGCTGCACGCCCTCGCGGTGGCCGGCCGGCCCACTGACAAGCAGGCGATGTACGTCTTCCACGGCTCCATCGCCTACATCACCTTCGTGTTCCTCGCGCTGGCCGTCGACCCGTTCGTGGGCGGTCCCGTCCTCTGAGCCCGCCGGGTCCCGTGGAACCGGGGCGCCCCGGTCCGGCGGGGAGATCCGCCGGACCTAGGATGGTCGCATGCTCAGCATGACCTTCACCGGGCTCGTCGCCTACCCGATCACCCCTTTCCAGCAGGGCGGCCGCCTGGACCTGGAGTCCTTCGAGCGCTATGTCGGCCGGCTGGTCCGCACGGGCGTGGACGCCGTGGTGGTCCTGGGCAGCTCGGGCAGCTTCGCGTACCTCTCCGCGGAGGAGCGGGCCGAGGTCGTGGGCGTCGCCGTGCAAGCCGCCCGCGGCTCCGGGGTGCCGGTCGGGGCGGGGATCTCCGCGATGACCACCCGCGAGGTCCTGGAGATGGCCTACGCCGCCGAGAACGGCGGCGCGGACGGGCTCGTGCTCAACCCGCTGTCCTACATCCCGCTCGTCTCCCAGGAGATCGCGGACCAGGTGGAGACGGTCGCGGCGGCCGTGTCCCTGCCCCTGTGCGTCTACAACAACCCGACGACGACGGGCTTCACGTACCCCGTGGAGCTCGCCGCCGAGCTGTCCTGGTTGGAGAACGTCAACGCGTTCAAGGACACCGCGGACTCCCCGGAGGACCTCGCCGCACGGCGGAGCCGGTTCGCCGAGCTCGCGGAGCCGGGGACGGCGCACGGGGTGAGCGGGGAGCGGCTGCTCCACGAGGCGGCGCCGGACGCCGCGGCCTGGCACTCCGGGATCGCCGCGGTGCTCCCGCGCCAGTACGCCGCCTTCCGTGCCGCGGTCGTCGCGGGCGACGAGGGCGAGGTGCGCACGTGGCAGGCGGCACTGACCCCGCTGATGGAGATCCTGCGGCAGGAGCGGCCCCTGAGCTCCCTCTACGCCCTCGCCGAGGTGTGCGGCGTCACCACGGCACCGCCGCGGCGGCCGCTGCTGCCGATCCCCTCGGCCAGCCGGCAGCGTCTGGCCCAGGCCGTCGAGGAGCTGCTCGACGAGGCGCCCGACGAGCGGGCCTGACGGGCGGGCCGGAACGGTTTCAGCCGCGGGCCGGGGCCCCGGCGGAGTGCGCGCGGTCGGCGTCCCGCAGCACGGGGTCCGGGGTGCGGGTGACCGCGAAGCCCTTCTCCACGGTGCGGGCGGTGGCCCAGATCAGCACCGCGGAGCCCACGAGGTGCAGCGCCACGGCCACGATCGGCACGCCGTTGAAGTACTGGTAGTAGCCGATGAGCGCCTGCAGGACCAGGGCGGCCAGCATGACGTTGAGGCTCGAGGCCAGCGGGACGGGCCACCGGTGCCGGCGCGCGAGCACCATGCCGAGGACCACGGCCACGACGATCAGGTACACCGGGACCGCGTGGGCCCGGGTGATGAGGTAGGCGTCGAAGGCGTGCCGGGCGGTCGAGTCGTCCCCGGCGTGGGGGCCGGTGCCGGTGACCAGGGTGCCCAGGTAGAGGATCAGCGCGGTGAGTATCCCCAGGGACACCATGAGCCCCCGGACGGCACGGCGCTGGCCGTAGGCCTGGCCGGGCCGCTCCGCGTCCCGCAGGGCGGGCAGGGAGCGCCTCCGGGTGCGGTTGACCAGCACGGTGGCCAGGGCGATCATCGCCCCGGAGATGAGGTAGTGGATCCCCACGACCCAGGGGTTGAGCCCGGTGAGCACGGTGATCCCGCCGACCACGGCCTGCAGCGGGATGCCGAGGCCCAGCAGCAGGGCGATCCGGAAGAGGTCGGGGTGCTCGCGGCGCAGCCGGAGCACCGCCAGGAACGTCAGCACCGCCACGGCGGCCAGGAGGAAGGTCAGCAGCCGGTTGCCGAACTCGATGACGCCGTGCATGCCCATCTCGGGGGTGTTCGTCCAGGACTCGTCCGTGCACCGGGGCCAGGTGGGACAGCCCAGGCCGGACCCGGTCAGCCGGACGAGCCCGCCCGTGAGGATGAGGACGGAGTTCGCCAGCAGCGACGCGACGGCGAGCCACCGCACCCACGGGGTGATCCGGGTCGGCAGCAGGACGCTGCCGCTCACACGGACGTCGACGTCGCTGGGGTCGCTGGCGCGGTTCATGAATTCACTTCCGGAAGGGGTCGGTGCGGTGGGATCTCCGCGTCCAGTTTATCCGGGCCGCGGCCCCCGGGTCCCGCCGTCCGGCAGGAACCCCGCGCCGGCGACGGCGGCTCAGCTCCAGCGGAACCAGCGCACGGCCCCGGCCCAGGCGGCGGTGGCCCAGACGGCGAGCACCAGCACCGGCAGCAGCGTGGGCCCCCCGGTGAGGAACGTCTCGCGCAGGGCGGTGCCCAGCGCGCCGGAGGGCAGCAGTTCCACCGCCCACGTGAGCCCGGTCGGGAGCGTTCTCGAGGGGAACAGCGTGCCGCCGACGGCGGCGAGCAGCACCCACACGAGGTTGGTCACGGCGAGGGTCGCCTCGGCGCGCACCGTCCCGGCGAGCAGCAGCCCCAGTCCGGTGAACGCCGCGGCGCCGAGCAGCAGCACCGGCACCGAGACGAGCACCGCGGCCGCGTCCGGGCGCCAGCCGAGGGCCGCGCCGAGCGCGGCCACCAGCACGTACTGCACCACGAGCACGGCGACGATCGCCAGCAGCTTGCCGGCGATCAGCCCGCCGCGGCCCAGGGGAGTGGTGGAGAGGAAGCGCAGGACCCCGTAGCGGCGGTCGAAGCCGGTCTGGATGCCCTGTCCGGAGAAGGCGTTGGAGAGCACGCACAGCGCCAGCACGCCGGGCACGGCGACGTCCACGCGCGTGGCGCCGGCCGGAACGGCGGCGTCCAGCAGGTCCGTGAGCGTCAGGGCCACGAGGGCCATGAGCGGCAGGATCAGCAGCAGCAGCAGCTGCTCCCCGTTGCGCAGCACCGCCCGCGTCTCGTAGACAGCCTGTGCGGCCACCCGGCGGGCCAGGGGGGCCGGGGCCTGGTGCGGGTGCGTGGCGGTCGGCGGGGCGGGTGCGGTCATCGGATCTCCCGTCCGGAGATGTCGAGGAAGACGTCCTCGAGGGTGCGCGGCTGGAGGGACAGGGACTCGGGCATCGTGCCGGTGGAGGTGAACCACCGGGTCACGTGCTCGAGCATCGGGGGAGTGAGCGCTCCGGTGAGCGTCACGGTGCGGTCGGCCCGGCTGGTGCGGACCCCCTCGAACCCGGGGCCGTCCCACGGGAACGGGCCCGCGCTCAGCTGCTCGGGGGCCAGCGTCAGCACGAGCACGGCGGGGGCGTCCGCGCCGGGGGCCACCAGCTCGGCCACCGAACCCTGGGCCATGACCCGGCCGTGGTCCACGATGTAGACCTGGTCGGCGAGGCGCTGGGCGTCGTCGAGCAGGTGCGTGGTGAGGATGATGCACACGCCCTCGCGGCGCAGCTGCTGGACGAGGTCGAAGACGATGTTGCGGGACTGCGGGTCCATCCCGGCCGAGGGCTCGTCGAGGAAGAGGACCTCCGGGTTGCCGGCCAGGGCCGCCGCCAGGGCCACGCGCTGGCGCTGGCCGCCGGAGAGCCGGCGGACCACGGTGCGGTCGAAGCTGCTGATGCCGAGCCGCTCCACGAGCTCGTCCATGTCCCGGGGGCTGCGGTACAGGGACGCCACGTGCCGCAGCAGCTCGAGCGGGCGCACAGCCTGGGGGAGCCCGCCCTCCTGGAGCATCACGCCCACGCGGGCGCGCAGGGCCGGACTGGCCCGCCACGGGTCCTGCCCCAGCAGCCGGACCCTGCCGGCCGAGGGCCGCTGCAGGCCCTGGGCGCATTCCAGGGTGGTCGTCTTGCCCGCGCCGTTGGGCCCGAGCAGCGCCGTGATCTCGCCGTGCCGCGCCGTGAGGGACAGCTCGTTGACGGCGTGCACCACGTCGGCGCGCGTGGCGCCCGGCCCGGTGCGGCGCCGGGAGCGGCGACGGCGGACGGGGAACTCCTTCACGAGGCGCTCGATCGAGAGTGCGGGCGAGGACGCGGGGGGACTCTGGGCGGGCACCGGACCAGTGTAGTGCGGCACGCCTGCGGACCGGCCCCCTTGGCCCCACCGCCTCGACAGGTTATTATGAGTAAGTCGTGATTCTTTGGCAACGCCCGGAGTAAGGCTCTGCTTACTGGTGAGACCGGAATGAATTACGACATACTCCGGTTGTGTATTAGAAGCGCCCCTATCAGGTCGCACGCTGCACCACGAGAACCTTCACCTCGACCAGGAAGCGATCGGTTCACCCATGACTCAGACCACGGACGCCTGGAGCGGGTCCCGCTCCGGCCCGCGGGCGGAGCAGGAGGAGAACACCCGCTCGCGCGTGCTCGGCGCCGTCCTCGAGCACGGCCCGGTCTCCGCGGCCGATCTCGGCGAGATGCTCGAGCTGACCCCCGCCGCGGTGCGCCGCCACCTGGACGCCCTCGAGCAGCAGCACTTCATCGAGGTCACCATGGTCCGCCGCCGCAGCGGAGGTGCCGGCCGTCCGGCGCGCCGCTACGTCGTCGCCCCCGAGGGTCACGCCAAGCTCGGTGACGACTACCTCGAGATCGCCACCGACGCGCTCGAGAGCATCCGTCGCATCGCCGGCCCGGAGGCCGTGCACTCCTTCATCCAGGAGCGCGTGGACCGCCTGGAGGCGTCCTACCGGCCCGAGGTCGAGGCCGCCGGCGACGACGTCGCCGACCGCCTGCCCGTCCTGGTGCGGCTGCTCAGCCGCGACGGGTTCGCGGCCTCCACCAACGAGGTGGCCGTGGGCCGCGGGGAGTCCCGCACCATCGTCTCGGCGCAGCTGTGCCAGGGGCACTGCCCCGTGCGCGAGCTGGCCGCCCGCTACCCGCAGTTCTGCGAGCTGGAGACCGAGCTCATCGCCCGGCTGCTCGGCACCGACGTCCGCCGGCTCTCCACGCAGGCCGCCGGCGCGCACGTGTGCACCACGCACGTGCCCCTCGCGCGGCCGGGACCCGCCGCGGCACCGACTTCCGGAGACCGCCCCGCGGACCGGACCACAGGCCAGATCACAGACCAGACAACAGAGGAAGGCCGTCATGACTGAACAGATCGCCAGCGGCAACGACACTGTCATCGCCGACATCCTGGAGAAGAACCCCGAGCTCGAGGGCATCGGCACCTACGAGTACGGCTGGTCCGACTCCGACGTCGCCGGCGCCTCCGCGCGCCGCGGGGTCGACGAGGACGTCGTCCGGGACATCTCCGCGAAGAAGAGCGAACCGCAGTGGATGACCGACCTGCGGCTGAAGGGCCTCAAGTTCTTCGACCGCAAGCCCATGCCCACCTGGGGCGCGGACCTCTCCGGGATCGACTTCGACAACATCAAGTACTTCGTGCGCTCCACGGAGAAGCAGGCCGCCACCTGGGAGGACCTGCCCGAGGACATCCGCAACACCTACGAGAAGCTGGGCATCCCCGAGGCCGAGCGCGGACGGCTCGTCTCCGGCGTCGCCGCCCAGTACGAGTCCGAGGTCGTCTACCACCAGATCCGCGAGGACCTGGAGGAGCAGGGCGTCATCTTCCTCGACACCGACACCGCGCTCAAGGAGCACCCGGAGATGTTCGCCGAGTACTTCGGCACCGTCATCCCCGTGGGCGACAACAAGTTCGCGTCCCTGAACACGGCCGTGTGGTCCGGCGGCTCCTTCGTCTACGTCCCCAAGGGCGTGCACGTCGAGATCCCGCTGCAGGCCTACTTCCGCATCAACACGGAGAACATGGGCCAGTTCGAGCGGACGCTCATCATCGCGGACGAGGACTCCTACGTCCACTACATCGAGGGCTGCACCGCGCCGATCTACAAGACCGACTCGCTGCACTCCGCCGTCGTGGAGATCATCGTCAAGAAGAACGCCCGCGTGCGCTACACGACCATCCAGAACTGGTCGAACAACGTGTACAACCTCGTGACCAAGCGCGCGATCGCCCACGAGGGCGCCACCATGGAGTGGATCGACGGCAACATCGGCTCGAAGGTCACCCAGAAGTACCCGGCGGTCTACATGACCGGCGAGCACGCCCGCGGCGAGACCCTCTCGATCGCGTTCGCCGGCGAGGGACAGCACCAGGACACCGGCTCCAAGATGGTGCACATCGCCCCGAACACGTCGTCGTCGATCGTCTCGAAGTCCGTGGCCCGCAACGGCGGCCGCGCCGCCTACCGCGGTCTCGTGCAGGTCCGCGAGGGCGCGCACGGCTCGAAGTCCAACGTGGTCTGCGACGCCCTGCTGGTGGACACGATCTCCCGCTCGGACACGTACCCGTACGTCGACATCCGCGAGGACGACGTCACCATGGGCCACGAGGCCACTGTCTCGCGCGTCTCCGAGGAGCAGCTGTTCTACCTCATGCAGCGCGGAATGGCGGAGGACGAGGCCATGGCGATGATCGTGCGCGGCTTCGTGGAGCCGATCGCCCGCGAACTGCCCATGGAGTACGCGCTCGAACTCAACCGCCTCATCGAACTGCAGATGGAAGGATCCGTTGGCTGACATGACCAAGCTGAACGAAAAGATTCGCAACGCCACGGAGGCCGCCGCCTCCGCGGCCACCGCGGTGGCCGACAAGGCCGTCGGCGCGGCCAAGGACGTCTACGACAACCTGGGCGAGAAGGTCGACGGGGTCCCCACCGGGGACGCCCGGGTCGCCATCCCGGGAATGGACCTCGAGGGCGAGACCCTCTCCGCGGAGCACGCGAAGACCGAGACGCTCGTGCGGCACACCGCCCACGGCGACATCTCCGGCGTGCCCGACTCCTCCCGTGCCGGCCGGCGCACGTCCTACGACGTCGCCGACTTCCCGAAGCTCACGGGCAAGGAGGAGGACTTCCGGTTCACCCCGCTCAAGCGCCTCAAGGGGCTGCACGCCGACGCCCTCACCGGCCCGGCGCCCGCGCTGACCGTGGACTCGGACGCCGTGGGCGTCGAGACCGTGGGCCGCGACGACGCCCGCATCGGCAGCGCCGGGATGCCCGAGGACCGGCTCTCCGCCAACGCGTGGAGCAGCGTCACCGAGGCTACCGTGCTCACCGTGCCGCAGGAGGTCGAGGTGACCGAGCCGGTCCTCGTCGACATCCACGGCACCGACGCCACCCCGGCCGCCCAGCACCTCGTGATCGACGCCCGGCCCTTCTCCAAGGCCCTCGTTGTCCTGCGCCACCACGGCACCGCCGTGCTCTCGCAGAACGTCGAGTTCCGGGTCGCCGACTCCGCCAACCTCACCGTGGTGACCCTCCAGGAGTGGGACGACGACGCCGTGCACGCCTCCTCCCAGCAGGCGCGCCTCGGGAAGGCGGCCACGTTCAAGCACGTGCTCGTCTCCCTCGGCGGCGACCTGGTGCGCGTCACCCCGTCCACCCGCTTCGACGCCCCGGGCGGCTCCGTGGAGATGTACGGGCTGACCTTCGTGGACGGCGGGCAGCACCTGGAGTCCCGGCTGTTCGTGGACCACTCCCAGCCGAACTGCACCTCGCGGGTGACCTACAAGTCCGCGCTGCAGGGCGAGAACGCGCACGGCGTGTGGGTCGGCGACGTCCTCATCCGCGCCACCGCGGAGGGCACCGACACCTACGAGCTCAACCGGAACCTGATCCTCAACGACGGCCCGCGGATGGACTCCGTGCCGAACCTGGAGATCGAGACCGGCCTCATCGCCGGTGCCGGCCACGCCTCCACCACGGGCCAGCTGGACGACGAGCACCTGTACTACCTCATGTCCCGGGGCATCCCCGAGGACGAGGCGCGCCGGCTCGTGGTCCGCGGGTTCCTCTTCGAGATCATCCAGCAGATCGGTGTCCCGGACATCGAGGAGCGGCTGCGCGGGAACGTCCAGGACGAGCTCGCCTCCGCGAACTACTGATTCCCCACGCACACCTTCCGACCACAGACTTTTTCGACCACAGGAGAACCATCCATGGCAACTCTCGAGATCAAGGACCTGAACGCGTCCGTCGTGCTCGACGACGAGACCACCAAGCAGATCCTCAAGGGCGTGAACCTGACCATCCGTTCCGGTGAGGTCCACGCGATCATGGGCCCCAACGGCTCCGGCAAGTCCACCCTGGCCTCCACCATCGCGGGCCACCCCAAGTACGTCGTCGACTCCGGCGAGGTGCTCCTGGACGGCCAGAACGTCCTGGAGATGTCCGTGGACGAGCGCGCCCGGGCCGGGCTCTTCCTGGCCATGCAGTACCCGGTGGAGATCCCCGGCGTGACGACCTCCAACTTCCTGCGCACGGCCAAGACCGCGATCGACGGGGAGGCCCCCTCCCTGCGCACGTGGACCAAGGACGTCAAGGCGGCCATGGAGCAGCTGAAGATCAGCCCCGACATGATCCAGCGCAACGTCAACGAGGGCTTCTCCGGCGGCGAGAAGAAGCGCCACGAGATCCTCCAGCTCGAGCTGCTCAAGCCGAGGATCGCCCTGCTGGACGAGACCGACTCCGGCCTCGACGTGGACGCGCTCAAGGTCGTCTCCGAGGGCGTCAACCGCGCCCTCGAGACCAACGACATGGGCGTCATGCTCATCACCCACTACACCCGCATCCTGCGCTACATCAAGCCGCAGTTCGTGCACGTGTTCCACGACGGCCGCGTGGTCGACGAGGGCGGGCCCGAGCTCGCCGAGCGGCTCGAGAACGAGGGCTACGACCGCTACCTGGCCCCGGCCAAGTAAGCGGACCCGACCCCACCAGCCCCGAAAGGAGGCCAGCGATGGCCGACACCCCTGCTGAGACCACCGCCGATCCCGCGACCGCGGGCCGGCCCTCCGCCGAGGAAGTCGAGGAGGCGCTCAAGAACGTCATCGACCCCGAGCTCGGCGTCAACATCGTGGACCTGGGCCTGCTCTACGGCTCCAAGTGGGCCGAGGACGGCGCCCTGATCCTCGACATGACCCTCACCACGGCCGCGTGCCCGCTGCAGGACGTCATCGAGGACCAGTGCGCGGCGAACCTCGACCCCATGGTGGACGAGTGGCGCGTCAACTGGGTCTGGATGCCGCCGTGGGGTCCCGACCGGATCACCGAGGACGGCCGCGACCAGATGCGGGCCCTGGGCTTCAACATCTGAGCGGTTCCTCCCGCACGACGACGG
>NZ_JBISWK010000148.1:0-43586 GCF_044462205.1 Kocuria rhizosphaericola
GCCGCCGTCGTCGTGCGGTGACAGCACCTGCCCCGGTGCCGCGACACCTCCATAAGTAACCTTCCGAATTTCGGGCGCGTGGCATCGACCTGCTCGTACACTGCGCCCATGGGCCAGACCTTGCTCTTCGGGATCATCGCCTCGAGCGCGCTCGTCATCGGCGCACTGGTCGGCGTGCGCTTCGAGCTCCCCAAGCGCGTGCTCGCCATCCTGCTGTCCTTCGCCGCCGGCGCCCTCATCACCGCGCTGGCCTTCGAGCTGTTCGAGGACGCCTACGAGCGCGGGGGGCTGCCACTGGCCGTGATCGGGCTGTTCGCGGGCGCCGTGGTCTTCACGGCCCTGAGCGCCCTTCTGGACCGCTGGGCGCAGCCGGGACCCCGCGCCGAGGACGCTGAGAAGCAGGAGGGCAGCGCCAAGCTGGACACCGACGCCGCCGCGGACGAGAAGGCGCCGACCGCCGCCTCCGCCAGTGGTGCCGCCGGTCTGGCCCTGCTGGCCGCCGTCACGCTCGACGGGGTGCCCGAGAACGTGGCGCTGGGCGTCTCGCTCACCGAGGGCACTGGCGGACTGGCGCTGCTCGCGGCGATCTTCGTCTCCAATCTGCCCGAGTCCCTGGTCGGCGCGGCCTCGATGCGCGAGCAGGGCATGTCCAGGGCCAAGGCCGTCCTGCTCTGGACGGTCTGTGGCGTGCTCCTGGTGGTGGCCGTGCTGATCGGCGCCGGGCCGCTGGCCGGCAGCGACCCGGAGACGATCTCCCTGCCCCTGGCCTTCGCGGCCGGCGCGGTGATCGCGTCCCTGGCCGACACCCTGATGCCGGAGGCCTACGAGCACGGCGGCCCGGCGGTGGCGCTGAGCACCGCCTCGGGCTTCGCGCTGTCCTTCGCGCTGTCTCTGGCGTGATCATCAGGCGGTACTCTCCGAGCAACGTCCGTAATCGACCGAGGCGGAGCTGGGCTCCTCTGCTATTCACCCGATCCACGCTTGGTCAGCAGTCCCGGCAAGAACGCGTCGGACATGAGTGCGGTGATTGATGCGAGGTAACTGCACCATGCTGGGCCCGTCGACGGCCAGGCCGTTGCCTCGGGTGACGCCGAATTCACTCAATCTGCGCTGTGGATCCTCACTGCGGGAGCCAAAATGCACGGCCTTGGACAGCCACAGACCCCGGAGCCATTCTTCAATCCCAACCTTCTCTTGCAGTGACTCACGATTCTGACGTCTCGACAGTGCCACTGACCGCCGCGGCGGTACTTGCGCGTCCCATTGCACCGATGCCAGCTTGATCTCCCGCCAGCGGGTTTGGCTTCACCACTTAATTCCGGCGGCCTTCCCGCGCGGCCGAACAGTTCTGGTGAGTGAAGTCAATGTTGCACTTGAGTACACCTAAGGGCCGATGACTGTGTATCTGGACCTTAGCTGGGTGATGGTCGATTGAGTTGTCGGGAATGTTCCGTTGTAACGCTTTCCCCATTGGAGAACTGCAAGCCGGAGCCGTTCGTTTTCCAGGGATTTATGCATGAGCATAAGCCTGTCTGCGCAGGCAGGGCAGGGGCTGTGTGTTAGATTAATTTCAATCATTCGGACACGTTGTTTCCAGGTCGCATCGCTACGCAACATCGTCTCTATCTGGGTAAGAAGCCGTGCTTCGGCGTGACTTTCGGATGACTCGTCTCCGGTGGAACGCGTGACAATCTGTGCCCGTTGTTCGCTATGTTGTGACGCCTCCGCGCTTTCGAGAACGAATCCACCGACCTGGCCCGTGAGACGACTCTCATCCGGATTTATGCCATGAGCGCGGCCTTTTGTCCGCGCACCGCTCGTTCCGGCTGGTGTGCCCTCTGGACCAGCCGGATAGGGTCGTTGACCGGGGAGGCAATCCACAGTGAACTGAGCCACACATTTGACACTTCCGGATGAACGCTTGCCACCAGGCGTCGTGTACTTGGGAACTTGGCCTGCCAACTTCATCCGCTCCTTGTGAACTGCATCAAAAAGCGAAACCAAGCTTTCGGCCAAGCGCCTTTGCTTTGAGGTCAGCATGTTCTTGTTTCTGGTCATATTGCGTACATCATTAAGGGTAGCGACATGGCCCTGGACTCTCGACAGTCGCTCGCGGGCGAGGACGACTTTTTGTCGCAAGGAAATTTTGGCTTTGCGTTGGGCAGGTCCTTTTTCTGGGAACTGCTCAATCTCGCCCGCATAATGCTCGAGGAGCACGCTTGCTTCGGTTTTTGTGCTGGCGACCATGACCCGACGCTGACCGGACGGTTCGATCCAGAGTCGATGTTTTTTTGCACCACCACGAAAGCCCATTGCGCCAGGCAGGGCTGCCGCAATGTCGCGAAGTCGGGCTCGAGCACCTTCAGCTTTTCCACTCACCCACGACTTGCCTGACGCGACCTTGGTCCTCACCTTGCCGCCTAGCTTGGTGAGGCCACGGATGATGGGGCCCGCAAGCTTGAGGCCGGTCTTGATGACGAAGTCGAGAGCCTGCTTTACCGGCTTCTGCAGCGCTGTCACGATCTCGCGGATCTTCTGGCCGATGCTGCCTAGGCCGAGCACGCTGGCGAGGAAGCCGATGAGGATCGGCACCATCTGGCCGAGAACGTTCTCGATCTTGGCGACCACGCCGCCCACGTTGCCGCGCACGATGTCCGCGACCGAGTCGATGATCGTGTCCACGAACTTGGCGATCCGGGCGGCGTTGTTCACGAAGAACATCACGACGTCGTAGATGAGCTTGCAGGCCTTGATGAACGCGGCGGCGGGGTTGAGGAGGCTGATGAGCCAGGTGATGCCGGCGGTGATGACCTTCGTGACCACGAAGTCCTGAACCTTCTCCAGGATCATGTCCTTGATGTTGCCGATCTTCTCGACCAGCAGCTGCCACAGCCCGGCCACGCCCTGGGTGGCGATGAGCTGGAAGATCTCCACGCCCTTCTCCACGGCGGCCATGGCCGGCTCGCCGATCTGCTTCGCGATCCGGGCCCGGATCCTGGCCCAGGTGAGACCGAAGAGGGAGGCCAGGAGCTTGACGACGCCCTTGAGGTCGAACGTGTCCGGCAGCTCGATGCCGCCCTCGGCCAGGGCTCCGAAGAGCCAGCCCATGAGGCCCTTGCGCAGGTGGTCGAGGATGTTGTCCTTGAACCGGAGGATGCCGCCCTTCACCCCGGCGATGAGGTTGCCGAGGAACCCGATGGGGTTCTTGATGATGTCGCCCACCACGCCGGCGGCGCGGGACAGGACGTTCTTGAGCATCGCGGCGAGCTCGCGGATGGTGTTGACGATGGCCTTGATCGCGCCGATGGCCTTGTCCACGAGGCCCTTGTTCGCGGCCTGCAGCTCCTCGATGCGCGAGTCGAGGGCCTGGCGGGACTCCACGTACTTGGTGGCCAGGGCGTCGACCACGGACTCCTGCTTGGCGTTGACGTCGGCCTCGAGCTGGCCGAACCTGTCGTCGATCTCCTTAGTGGCCTCCGCGCCGACCTTCTGCAGATCGGCTGGCAGGCTGCCGACGTAGGAGGCGATCTCGGCGCGGCCCTTGGCGATCCGCTGCTTGGCCTTCGTGAGGTCGTCGCCCACGATCGTGGCGACCCCGGAGATGACGCCGTCCATCCGTTGGAGGTAAAGCTCTCGGCCCGCCGCGTAGAACTCGTTGACCTTGGCCGGCATCCCGCGGATCTTGTCCCGCAACCACCGGTAGCCGCCGAGCCAGCCGCTGTAGCGGTCCTTCTTGTACGCCGACATCTTGGCCTCGACGTAGTTCTCGAACACAGTCCGGGCGGCGGACTCACCCTGCTCGAAGGCGGCGTCCACCTTGGGGTCGATGCCGTCGAGGATCTTCTTCACGTCGGTCTCGGTCGCGGTGAAGATGGCCTGCACCCTGGTCGTGACCTCTGCCCGTCGCGCCTCGTCCTTCGACTTGGTCTTCCCCTTGGCCGCGACCAGCTGGGCCACGGCCGCGCCCTTGGCGCCCTGCATGCCGGTGACGCCCGCCGTGGTGACCGCGGCGGCCTCGGCGCGGTCCTGCGCGATGGTCTGCTGCTCCTGCCTGCGGTACTCGGCGGGTGCGGTGTCCGCGTGCTCGGCGGCGGCCTTCTTGTCGACCAGGGCCTGCTGGAAATCGGGCTCGTTGGACTGCGCGAGCTGGCTCTCGGTGACCCCGGCGTCGGCCATCTCCTGCTCGGCCTGGTGCTTGCCGGCCGCGAGGTTGGTCTGTTCGGGCGGCGCGGGCTTCGGGACGGCACCGGCGGCCGGGACCGGAGGGGCCTGTCCCGGCGTCTCCTGGGCCATCGGTGTCACGGGCTTGGCCACCGCTTTGGAGGGGTCGGGCGGGGCCTCGGTGGCCGTTTCGATGTCCTTGGCCTGGCCCTCCTTGCCCTGGCCGACCAGACCCTTGACGTCGCCCTTGACCTCCCCGGCCTTGCCGGACTTCTTGTACTCGTCCGCCTCCTCGAGGGTCTTCGGCGACTTCGCCTCGATGGCGGTTTTCACCGCGGCGATGAACGCCTTCTTGTCGAAGCTGCCCGGCGGCTGGGCGTCCATCGTGTCGACCTTGGCGGCCTTCGCCTGCGCGCCGAGGTCGTCGGCCGGGGCGACGGCGGCGTCCTGGGCCTCCTTCGCCTTGGCCGCGGCGGGAGGATGCGCCTTCTTCACCGCGGCCGCACTTTTCACCGAGCCGACGACTCCCGCGAATGCGGGGTCCTGCTCGGGGCGGACGGGCGTCGGCGGCACGGGCGGCTGGAGCAGTTTCTCGGCGGTCTGAGGAGCGGGTCCCGCCGCAGTGGCGGGTTCGGCGCCCGCGGCCGGGGCAGGAGCCTTCGGCCCGGTCCGGGGTGCGGGCTTCCCGCCGCCCTTGCCGGATGGGCCCCCCTTGGCCGCAGCCTTGCCGAGCGGGCTGACGGCAGGGACGGGCTTGGCCGGTGGCACGGGCTTCCGGGGGGCGACCGCCTCCGGGCCGAACCCGGTGCGGGTCACGGCCAGTGCGGAGGCCGGCGGCTTGGGGCCTTCCAGCTCCACAGGGATCCCCGCGGCCTGAGCAGCCCGCAGCCCTCTCTCGACGGTGTCGATGGCCGGCCGGTCCCGGCGCGTCTCGACCAGGGCGGCGTCGATGTCCGCGACGGCTCGCTCGCCGGGGGACCGTGCCCGGGCGGCCATGAGCGCGCCGACGGCGGAGTTGCCCGCCTGGCGCTGGAGGGCGAGCACTGCGCGGGGGCCGACGACGGGACGCGCGGTCACGGCGCGGGCTCGCTGCCGGCCCGCCGCGAGGGCGTCGCCGACCTCGGCCTGATGAGCGTCGGCCGTCCGGTGTGCGCCGGTCATGCTCCAAGGATCGCTGACGGCGCACCGATGTGCCGCACGCGGGGAGCCGGACGCGCGGGCACGTCCTCGTGCCCGAAGGGGCAGCGCCTGACCTGGCACGCACCGCGATCTCCCTGGTGGGAAGGGACAGTCAGCCGGTGATGACCAGCCGTTTCTTGAAGTAGGCCATGGCTCGGGCCTCCTCATAGGTCACCTTGCGGTTGGCCCTGGCCTTCTGCCCAGGGTCGTCCACGACGACGTGGTCGGCGTGGACGGCCTGCAGCCGGACGTAGTGGCCGCGCAGGTACACCACGATCTGTGCTCCGGCGTCGAGCTCGGGACCGATCACGCTCAGCACGTTCTGCCGGTAGGCCGCCACGGAGATGTCATCGGTCCGCAATCTCAGCTTCGCCTGCATCGAGGCGTACAAGCGGTCGTACTCCCGCTCGAGGCGATCGCGCTTCGCGCCGGTCGCGGCCTCCATCTGGTTGCGCTTATCGGTGAGCTTCTCGACGGCGCTGCGGTGCTTCCCCGCGGCGTGGAGAGCCTGGTAGTCGGTGCCCTCGGCCGCGGTGTCCAGGTCGAAGTCCTTGATCTCGGCGTGGGCCCCGAACGACTCGGCGAGCGTGGCCAGGAACGCGATGGACAGGATCCTCGCCCACGCGCGTCGGGCCGCCTCCCGGACTGCAGTCCCGCCCCGCCCTGCCCCGAGTTCGTGGGCGATGGCGGCCAGCTGCACGAAGTCGGGCAGACGCAGGCCCGCCAGAGCGGCCTCCGCACCGCCGACGGTGTGCGCGGCACCACGGACTTGCGCCGAGAAGACGGTCGCGGCGGCCACCACCGCGTCGCGGCGACCGGCGTCGTGGTCGGCGGAGCTCTTGCCCAGTGCCTCCAGTGCCATCGACACCGAGGTGATGTTGCACGTGCGCGTGTTGACAGAGGTCTCCGTGCCGAGGTCGACGGCTTGCGCCTTGCCTTCCAGCACGTCCATGTTCGTGCTCTGGGCGTAGTACGGGGAGAGCTCGTTGAGGGCGCGGTTCACGAGTGTCACGAGGCGTGCGGCCGTCTCCCGATCGAGGCCGGAACTCCCCGCCCCGGCCAGCACCGTGCGCAGTGCCGCGATCGCGGCGACCAGGCGATCCCGATCCGCCCCGACTTCCTCCGGGCCAGAACGGTCGGCCTTCGAGGACAACAGCTGTTGGGACAGGGCCTGGATCCGGGCGAGGTCCTGTCCGACCTGGCGGGCGAAGGGATGCTCGAGCGCCTCGATCAGACCGGGCAGCTCTTCGTGCCCGCGCCCTCCGGCGGCCGCGCCGGTTGACGGGGCGGGAGTGGGGGCAGGCGCCGGGGCGGGGGAGGTGGCGGGAGCGGGACCTGTTGCCGGGGCGGGGGAGGTGGGCTCGGGAGTGATCGGCCGGTCCGGCGTCGGCTCGACCGGCTCGGGCGTCTTCGCGGGGCTCAGGTTCGTGGCCAGCGTCCATCCCCGCAACGGCGGTCCCTGCACGCCGGGGGCCATCATCTGGGTCACCAGCTGGTACCGTCGGCCCGCCTTCTGCGCCACGCGGTGCACGAGCACCGCGGTTCCCTCGAGGAACCGGGCGCCGGTCCACCGCAGCTCCGGAGGATCGCCGCGGTGGCGGGCATCGGCGTCGGTCACCACGCGCCGCTCGACGTCGGGCCCCACGGACGCCGGGCCGGGCGCGGAACCGGCGCCGCCTGGAACGAAGAGCGAGCGCAGTGACTCCAGCCCGCTCCGCAGGTCACGCTGGACGGTGGACGGTCGTGAGCGCAGCGCCGAGGTCACGGCGGCGTTGCCCGCCTGGCGCTGCAGCAGGAGGACCGCCTGCGGGCCCATCGCGACGTGGGACGGTGCGCCGGCCGCGTGTCGCCGGCCTGTCTCGTGGGCACGGCCGCTTCCGGGCCTGCCGGTCACGGCCGTGCGGAGTGCGCCGGTCATGCCCTCATGGTGACCGGCCGAGGCGTTGTGGTCCTCCGGCGGCTGGTCATGCGTCCGGGCACGCCGGCCTGCCCCGAAGGGCACCGGCGGGTGGGCCGGCCGGGCATCGTCGTCCCCGGGGGCCCGCAATTGCTTCCTCGGGATGGGACCTGCATGCTCGGGAGGTGAACATCGACGAGAAACGCATCGCTCTGCTGATCGACGCCGACAACGCCCCGGCGGCGAAGATCGACGTGATCCTGGCCGAGGTGGCCCGCCACGGCACCGCGAACGTCCGGCGGGCCTACGGCAACTGGAAGAGCCCGCACCTGCAGCAGTGGGAGGCCGTGCTGCACGCGTACGCGATCCGGCCGATCCAGCAGTTCGCCTACAGCACCGGCAAGAACGCCTCGGACATGGCCATGGTCATCGACGCGATGGACCTGCTCTACGCGGGATCGGTCGACGGCTTCGCGATCGTCTCCAGCGACGCCGACTTCACCCCGCTGGTGATGCGGATCCTCACCGACGGGCACAAGGTCTACGGCTTCGGCCAGCGGCAGACACCTGAGCCGTTCATCAACGCCTGCTCCCAGTTCACCTACGTGGAGAGCCTGGGGGAGCCCGCCGCAGAGGTGCCGGGCGACGTACCCGTGGCGACGCCTCAGCAGGCGCTGCGCGGAGACGCCCGCCTGGTGAGGATGCTGCGGAGCGCGGTGGACGCCGCCAGCGGCGACGACGGCTGGGCGCACCTCGGCGCGGTCGGTCAGCAGATCGGCAACCAGGCGTCCTTCGACTCGCGCAACTACGGCTACCGCAAGCTCAGCGACCTCATCGAGGCCACGGGCCTCTTCGACGTCCGGCGGCAGAACCTGGCCGTGCAGGTGCGGGACAGCCGCCGCAGGTGAACACCGACGGGGTGCACCCAAGTCGGCAACCCCGCTAGTCCTCAAGACACCGTCTTAGAGTTAAAGCCACATGCGGTGTGCGGTCGGTGCCACGGGCGCACCCGTTTTGCTATGGTGATCGGCAAGTGGAGCCTTCAGGTTCCTTAGTGGTCGATCGCTGTTAGGCGTGAACCGCGTACCGGGCAGGATATGAGCCCGCCGAGTACGGCAAGGCGAGGAATCGTCATGTCGGAATGCTCGAAAATCCATTACGCCAGCCGTCGGACTGCTGTGGTTGCGATGAAGGCAATAGCCCGCAGTTATGCAGCTCGCGGCCGCAATGGTCCAAAGGGCGCGTACTTCTGCAGTTCGTGTCGGTGCTGGCATCTCACGTCCAAGGCTGGAGTACGGACCCCGCCATGGGAGAGGCCACGAACCCGTCGCTGAACGCGGCACGTCCGTGCAACCAGCCTCGGCAACCCGAAATATGTCTACCGCCTGCGTCGGCCGACCGGCGCCGAGGCCCCAAGGGACTCGCAAATCCCCACGCCGATTCCTGGGGACATGCGAGTCCATTGGGGACTCGGCGTCCAGGGTGGTGTCGGTGTGGGGACTCGGCGTCCAGGGACCGCGCGAGGGGCGGGACGGAGCGTCAGAGGGCCGGCGGGGCGTTCAGGTCGCGGGCGCTGAAGGTGTCGCAGGCGTTGAGGTCGCCGGTGCGGTAGCCGGCGTAGAACCACAGCTGCCGCTGGGCGGAGGCGCCGTGGGTGAAGTTCTCGGGGCTGACCCGGCCCTGGGTGGTCTCCTGGATCCGGTCGTCGCCGATGGCGGAGGCGGCGTCGAGGGCCTGGTCCAGTTCCTCCTGGGAGATGTCGCCCAGGTCCACGGCCCCGGAGGTGTCCCCGGCAGCGCCGCCGGCCCACAGCCCGGCCAGGCAGTCGGCCTGCAGCTCGACGCGCACCGCGCCCGACTCCGGGCCCTGGGGGTCCTGCTGGGCGTAGCCGAGCGTGCCGATCTGGTTCTGGATGTGGTGGCCGAACTCGTGGGCGAGCACGTACTCCTCGGCCAGCGGCCCGCCCTCGGCGCCGAACTGGGTCTGCAGCTCGTCGAAGAACGCGACGTCGAGATAGGCGGTCTCGTCGGCGGGGCAGTAGAACGGGCCCACCGCCGAGGACGCCGCGCCGCAGCCGGTGTTGGTCTGCCCCTCGAACAGCTGCACGCCGGGCATCACGTACTGCTCGCCGGTGGCCCGCGGCAGGTAGTCCTCCCAGAACTGGTCGAGACTCTGCGCCGTGGCGATCATCCGGCAGTCGGTGTACCGGTTCGCGTCCGCACCGGTCTGGCACCGCTCCGCCCGCTCCTGCTCCACGGCGGTCTGCGAACCGGTGTCCTGCCCGCCCCCGCCGGTGATGGCGTCGATGCCGTCCTGGCCGAACAGCAGTCCCACGACGAGCAGGAGCAGGCCGCCGCCCAGCCCGCCGCCCACGGCGATCCCGCGTCCACGCCCACTGCCGCTGCCGACGCGCGAGGCGTCCAGCTGGGAACTGTCGTCGAAACTCATGGCTGAAGTGTAAGCCGTCTGATCATGGTGCGGCCGGAGCGCTCAGACGGGGCGTTCAGTCGAAGCCGCGGGCGGCGAGGGCCTCACCGGTCCGCTCGGCGTAGGCCACCGTGGAGATCACCGCGGGGGTGACCAGCCGCACGGGGTTGGGCCGCAGGCCACGGGCTCGCATGGCGTCCCGCAGCTCGCCCACGGCTCCCACGATGAAGGGGATCGAGCGCAGCATCAGGGAGATCGCCAGGCCGATGCGCTCCGGGTCCGCCCCGACCAGCCGCACCGGCGAGCACAGCCACACCACGCCGTCCAGCAGCTCCGGCAGGGGAGTGGTGTGCATCAGGACCCGGGTGACCACGAGGAAGACGACGATGGTCAGCACCACGTCGGCGGCCTGGGCCGGGCCGGCGGTCAGCACGTGGTAGACGGCCAGCAGGACCAGCACGGGCAGGGCGGGGGCGAGACCGCGCCACCACTGCCGGGCGCCGATGCCCGCGGCCGAGCCCGCGACCATCAGGAGCACGGTCAGCGTGGCCGGCACCGGCCACGAGGGCGAGAGCACCACGGCCAGGGTCACGGCGACGATGCCGAGCCCCTTGGCCCGGAGCGGGGCGCGGTGCAGGAGGCCGGTGCCGGGGGAGTAGCTGCCGAAGATCTCCGGTCCCCGGCTCACGGGCGGACCTCCTGGGGGAAGCCGTGCGCGCACCACTGCTCGTAGGCGGGAACGACCTCCTCCGGGGGGCCGTCCGCGATCAGGGCCCCCTCGTGCAGGACGAGGACGCGGGGCGCGGTCGCGGCAAGCCCGAGGTCGTGCGTGGAGATCAGCAGCTGGTGCGGGAGCGCATCGAGCAACCCGACGAGCCGTCCCCGGTTGCGCAGGTCGAGCAGGGTCGTGGGCTCGTCGAGGACGAGCACCTCGGGCTCCACGGCCAGGACCGCCGCGAAGGCCGCGAGCTGGCGCTCCCCGCCGGAGAGGTCGTAGATGCTGTGCTCGGCCCGGTGGCCGATGCCCACGCGCTCCAGCAGCTCGAGCGCGGCGCGCCGTCGTCCTCCCCGGGGCACGCCGGCCCCGCGCAGGGACAGCTCGACGTCCTCGACCGGGGTGGGCATGACCAGCTGGGAGAGCGGGTCGGTGAACACGAAGCCCACCTGCCGCCGGGCCGCGCGCACGTCCCGGACCACGTCCGTGCCGTGCACGGTGACCGTGCCCGACGACGGGCGGACCAGCCCGTTGAACAGCCGCAGGAGCGTGGACTTGCCGGATCCGTTGAGCCCGACCACGGCCACCCGCCGCTCGCCCAGGCTCACGTCCAGGTCCTTCAACAGGGTCAGCTCACCCGAGGCGGTGGGCGCCGTGACGGTGACGCGGGAGCACACGAGGGCCGCGGCCCCGGGGGTTCCGGGCACGGGTCAGCGCGTGCCCGCGATCCGGGGGAACGCCTTGTGCACGCCCACGGCGATGACCGCGGCGAGCACGACCTTGATCAGGTCGCCGGGCCAGAACACGAGGTCGGCGAGGAACGCGTCCTCGAAGGGCAGCCGGGCGTTGACCACCAGGCCGAGGATGCCGCCGATCCGGATCACCACGAACCCGGCCAGGGCCGCGGCCACCAGCCGCAGGGTGTAGGTGCCGGTGCGCTCGTAGCGGGCGTTGGTGGCCCCGCCGTCGTTGGCGCGGCGGGCCGGGATCAGCCACTGGGCCACGTAGCCGGCGGCGGCCGCGGCGAACGGGAAGGCCAGGATGTAGCCCGCCGAGGGCCCGGCGAGCACGCCGAGTCCGCCGCGGAAGCCCGCGAAGACCGGGACGCCGATCAGCCCGACCAGGACGTAGAGCGCCACCGCCAGGAGGCCGCGGGTCCCGCCCAGGACCAGGCCGGTCAGGAACACGGCGAGGGTCTGCAGGGTCAGCGGCACCCCCGCCGTGCCGAGGGGGATCCCGGGGAGCACGGACAGGGCGGCGGTGAGCGCGGCGAAGACGGCGATGTTCGCGAGGTCCTCGGCGGTGATGGCGCGGCGGCGTTCGACGTTGTTGCTCATGGGTGCCAGCCTAGAGCCTGTCCACGGCATCGCCGGCACGCTGACATGTTTCGCCGGCGGCCACGGGCTTCAGGACCGTTCGGTCCCGGGGAGCACGCCACCGTCCCCGGCGCTGTCCGGGCCGACGACGGACAGGGTGCCGTCGGCCTCCAGGACGACGGCCTCCGCCTCCTGCAGGGAGCCCAGCCCGTGCTTGCGCGCCACACCGTCCAGTTCCTTCTCGGTGAGCCGCTCACGACGCAGGGCGTCGTGCAGCACCTCGCCCCGGTGGAGCAGCAGGGTCGGTTCGGCCGTGACCATCCGGGAGAACCGGCGGGAGCGCAGCTGCAGGGAGGACACGACGTACTGCAGGGCGGACCAGCAGCGCGAACGCGGTGACGGCCTCCAGCAGCGGGATGCTGCGCGCGGTGAGGACACGGCCGAAGGTCGCTCCGATGGCGACGGTGATGACGAAGTCGAAGCTGTTCATCCGGGCCAGGGTCCGTGTCCCGGAGACCCGCAGCAGCACGACCAGCGCCGTGTAGGCCAGGGTGCCCACCAGCACGACCCGGGCGACCGGCTCCCAGCCGTCGAAGAAGAAGTTCACCATGGTGCGAACTCCTCCTCCGGGGCCCTGCGGCGGCCCGGGGGGGACCGGTCAGGACCGGTCGTCGTCGTTGTTCTGCCGGGCGGCGTCGCGCTCCGTGACGCCGAAGCGGCCGCCCAGGGTCTGCTGGTAGCGCATCCGCTGGTACCTCCAGCGCTCGGCCATCGTGGCCTTGGCCTCGACCCGGTCCTCGGGATTCACCGGATCCGGGCCGAGCACGGGATCGTCTCCGACCTGGTAGCGGCTGGACCACACCTGGACGACGGCCCAGGCGACAGCGGTGTACGGCACGGCCAGGATGGCGCCGAAGATGCCGCCGACCAGGGTGCCGACGGTCAGGGCGAGCAGCACGATGAGCGCGTGCAGGCTGAGGGTGCGGCCCATGATGATCGGCTGCAGGATGTTGCCCTCGATCTGGTTCACCGCGACGATGACGGCGACCACGATCAGGGCGATGATCGGCCCGTTGGTGACGAGAGCCACGAGAGCCGCGATGATGCCGGCGATGGTCGCCCCGACCACGGGGATGAAGGCCGTGACGAACACGAGCACGGCGAGGGGGAGCGCCAGGGGAACGCCCAGGATGAGCAGCGCGCCGCCGATGAGCACGGCGTCCACGAGAGCCACGAAGGCGGTGCCGCGGACGTAGCCGCCGAGCACCTGGGCGCCGCGGTCCACGGACTCGGCGAGCTTGGCGCGGCGCTCGCCGCGGAACCAGCGCAGCGCGAAGTTCCACATCTTCTCCCCGTCCTTGAGGAAGAAGAAGAGGATCACGATCATCAGCACGAGCCCGGTGACGAACGACGCGGCCGCGGAGAGCCCGCTCAGGGCGCTGCCGGCGAAGCTGCCGCTGGTGACGAAGTCGGTCGCCCGGCGCACGGCGGAATCGATGCTGGCCGTGTCCAGGGGCAGCGGCGTGGACTCCAGGAGCCGGCGCAGCTCGTTCCAGCCCTCCGAGGCCTGCGAGGTCAGGGTGTCCCACTGGCTGCGGACCGTGAGCACGATGCCCGTGATCACACCGCCGAGCAGCAGGAGGATGCCGAGGAACGCCGTGAGGGTCGCCAGCAGGTTCGACCAGCCCTTGCGCTCGAGCCACTTCACGACCGGCCCCACCGCGGAGGCGAGGATCAGGGCGACCATGGCCGCGATGACCACGATCTTGATCCGCAGCAGGATCCACACGAGGCCGACGACCACGGCGGCCACCAGCAGCGCCTGCGCGGCGCGGGAACCAGCCCGGCCGAGCGAGTCCGCCCACGGCCCGACGGCAGGGGCCAGCGCCCGGGTGGTCTCCTCGAGGCCGGCGGGCTCGACCCCGGGGCCCGCGGCGGGGATCGTGCTGGTGCCGGGGTCGACCTTGCCGCCGAGAACGCTCTCGGCGTGCAGCGGGGCGGCCGACGAGCCCTCACCGGGACGATGAGGAGGTTGTTCCGGTCGGGACGACGTGGCCATGCGGGGCTCCTCGGGGAAGGCGGCGATCGGGGGTGCGGTCGTGCGACGACGACGGCGCTCGCCCCAACCATAAGGCGGCTGTCGGAAGGGTGTCCACCGGACGGTGGCGCCGCAGGGCCCGTCGCGGCCGGTCAGGAACGGCCGTCGACCTCGAACACGGCGGTGAGGACGTGCCGGCGGCGGGCCGCGACGTCGTGCATGAGCGCCGGTGCGTCGTCGAAGCCCACGACGTCGCTGATCAGGTGCTCCCTGACCTCCCCGGCGTGGGCGTCCAGCAGCCGGATCGTCTCCGCGGAGAGCCGGGCCCGGTCCCAGGTGTGGGCGAGGCCGCGCGGCACCCGACCGATCTGCGCGCAGCGCAGGCTCAGCCCGTTGTGGTGGAACTCCTCGCCGAGGCGCACCGCGTCGGCGCCCTCGGTGTAGAACGCCAGGTCGATCACGCTGCCCTGGGGCCGGACGGCCCGCAGCGCGGCGTGCAGGGCCCCCGGTTTCCCGCGGCACTGGAACACGACGTCGGCCCCGTGCTCGCCCGGGCCGTGGCGCCAGCGGGTCTTGAGCACCCGTCCCGGGTCGTCGTCGAGGTCCAGGGGGAGGAAGCCCAGGCGCTCCGCGACCGCCCGCCGGCGCGGGTCGGCGTCGGCCACGGCCACCTCCCGGGCGCCGAGCGCGCGGGCGAACAGCCCGGTGACCAGGCCCACCGGCCCGGCGCCGGTGACGAGGACCAGCCGTCCGGCCACGCCGTCCCCCAGCCCGCGCACCGGCCCGGCGTCGGCGGCCGCGTGCAGCAGCCCGTTGGCGCAGATAGGGCCGAAGTGCGCCACGAAGACGCCCAGCAGCGGGTCGAGGGCGGCGGGCAGCGGCACGAGGTGCTCGCTCAGCGGGTCGGCCACGTGGGCGGTGGCGTGGCCGTAGGCCGTGGCGAGGACGTCGCCCGCCCGGAAGGCGGGGGTGCGGGACTCGGCCACCCTGGCGACCTCCATGTAGCCCAGCCGGCGCACGGGGTAGCCCTGCTCGGGGACGCCGGGGCGGAACAGGCCCAGCTCGGTGTCGTGCCGGGAGTGCAGCCCGGGGTGGTTCCCCTTGACGAAGGCCAGTTCCGTGCCCGCGGACAGCCCGGTGACCAGGGTCTCCAGGAGCAGCCCTCCCTCCGGGACTCCCGGCAGCTCCTCCTCGGCGATCTCGATCCGGCCCCGGCCGGGGACCACGAGGTTGCGCCGGGCGTTCACCCGCGCTCCTCCAGGGCGACCGCGCGGCCCGTCCGGGCCGACTGCGCGATGGCGCAGGCGAGCCGGTGGGTGCGCAGCGCCTCGCCGTACGGCGCCCGGGTGGTCTCCCGCTCGCCGCGCACCGCCTCCAGGAACTCCCGGTCCACCGCGATCCGGGGGTCCTCGGCCGGGGCGTGCTCCGTGCGCTCGGCCGGCCAGAAGGCCGTGAGCCCGTCCTCGGCGAGCTCCAGGACCAGCCCGCGGCTGACCGTGTGCAGCGCGGCGCGGTGCTTGACGGCCAGCGCGGAGGTCGCGGCGAGGGTCGCCACGGCGCCGGAGCGGAAGCGCACGGTGGCGGCGGTCGCGTCGTCGACGTCGCCGTCCTCCGTCTCCGCGCCGTCCGGGGTGCCGCGGACCCCGGCGGCGTAGACCTCGACGGCCTCGCCCAGCAGGAACCGGGCCGTGTCCAGCACGTGCGTCAGCTGCTCGACGATCTGCCCGCCCGAGCGGTCCGTCCGGCCCCACCAGGGCACCGGCGGGCGCTTGTCGAGCCAGTAGCCGTTGGCCAGCAGCGGCGGGGCGTCCGCGAGCAGGTCCCGGGCCAGCACCGCGGTGTCCAGGCAGCGCCAGTGGTAGCCGGTGCCCGTGACGACCCCGGCCTCCTCGACCTGCCGGCCGATCCGCTCGGCGACGTCCAGGCCGAGCCCCACGGGCTTCTCCACGAACAGGGCCTTGCCGCGCTCGAGCGCGGCGAGCTCGGCGGGCCCGTGGGCGAACGGGGGCACGCAGACGTAGACGGCGTCGGCCTCCACCGCGTCGAGGGCCTGCTCCGGGTCGGTGAAGCACGGGACGTCGAGCTCGGCGGCGAGTGCCTCGGCCGCGGGCCGGTGCGCGTCGGTCACGCTGACCACGCGGGCGCCGCCCAGCCGGTGCAGCACGTCGACGTGGCGCCGGGCCACGGAGCCGGCCCCGACGAGGGCGATCCTGAGCGTCATGAGGGGTTCTCCTCCAGCAGCCGGTGGTACAGGTCCAGGTAGCGCCGGGCCATGCCCGCCGGCGTCCACTGCTCGGCGGCCTCCCGGCACGCCTGCGGGTCGAGGCAGTCCAGCTCGTGCAGGTGCCGGACCAGGTCGTCCTCCTCGGCCGCCAGGAAACCGGTCCGCCCGTGCTCCACGAGCGAGGGCAGCACCCCGCGCGGCGTTCCGACGACGGGCACGCCCCGGGCCAGCGCCTCGACGACGCCGGTGGCACCCGGTTCGGCCCAGCGGATGGGACTCAGCAGGGCCCGGGACGAGCGCAGCAGCCGCTCCTTGCGCTCGCCGGCCACGCCGCCCACCCAGGTCACCGACGTGCCGTCGACGAGGGGCCGCACCTCCTCGAGCCAGTAGCGGACGTCGGGGTGGGCGCGCAGCGCCTCGTCGCCGTCGGCGAGCCGGCGCTCCAGCTCCTCCGGGTCGTCGATCCCGGCGACGGGGCCGGCCAGGACGAGGGGAACTCCCGCCCGGCGGCAGACCCGGGCCGCCACGTCCTGCGCCTTGTCGGCCGTGATCCGCGCCAGGACCAGGGCGTGCTCGCCCGGCGTCGTCTCGACCTCGAGCGGCGGCGGCGCCGCCAGCGGGACGACGCCCAGCGTCTGCCGGCGCAGGTTGGCCGGGGCCCGCTCGAGCTGGGAGGCGGAGACGGCGGCGAAGCGCACGCGCCCGCGGCCGTCGAAGGCGGAGTAGAACTCGGGGTGCTTGCGCAGGTCCCAGTGCAGGGTCTGCAGGGTCGGCGGTGCGGCCGCGCCCATGGCACCGAGCACGGACGGGCCGACCACCTCCAGGTGGTCGTGCACCAGGTCCCAGCGGTCCCGGTCCCGCAGGGCGTCCACCAGACCCTGCATGTGGGCGTGGGCGATGCCCGAGACCCGGTTGTAGGGCATCGCGATGGAGCGGAACGCCGGCTCCGGCAGGGGCCGCACGTGGTCGTCTGCCTCGAGGGTGCTGGGCCCCACGGTGGCCAGCGTGACGTGCACCCCCGCCCGCCGCAGCTCCGGCACCAGGGTGGCGACGACCGTCTCGATCCCGCCGTAGCCGGCCGGGGGCACGGGCAGCCAGGGGCCCGCGTTCACGAGCACCCGCAGCGTGCTCATGCGACGCGGCAGGCGGGCTGGCCCCGGTACTCGGGCACCTCGGCCATGGGCGGGCGCTCGCGGACGCTGATCTCGTGGGTCTCGGCGAGGAAGCGCTCCCCCTGCCGCAGGAACTGCGTGAGGTGCCCGCCGTCGGCGGCGAGCGGGGACTCGCAGCGCAGCCGGGCCTGGACCGTCAGCTGGATCTGGGCGGCCATCCGCGCCAGGGCGGCGTCCGAGGAGTTGCGGTGCGAGCGCACGCCGAGGTCCACCTGGGCCATGGCGTCCAGGCCCACGGTCTCCAGGACGTCGATGAGCATCGCGATCTCCACCCCGTACCCGGACACGAAGGGCACCCGCTCCAGCAGCTCCCGGCGCCCGGCGTACTCCCCGGCCAGCGGCTGGACGAGGCCCGCGAGCTGCGGCCAGAAGAGGTTGAGCAGCGGACGGGCCACGAGCTCCGTGACCCGCCCGCCGCCGGCGGGCAGGACGGTGGCGCCGTCGTGCAGCGGCCGGTCGTAGCAGCTCTTGACGAACTGCACCCCCGGCTCGGTCAGCAGCGGGCCCAGCAGCCCCACGGCGAAGTGCGTGTCGAACTCCCGCAGGTCCGCGTCGACGAACGCGAGCACGTCCCCGGTGGTCACGGCCAGGGACTTCCACAGCGCCTCGCCCTTGCCGGGGACGTTGCCGTGGGCGGGCAGGATCTCGTCCTGCCGGTGGACCCGGGCCCCGGCCGCCGCGGCGACCGCCCCTGTGCCGTCCGTGGAGTCCGAGTCGATGACGACCAGCTCGTCGATCAGCGCCACGTCCTCCATGAGCTCGCGCCGCAGCGCGGTGACGATCGGGCCCACCGTCTCGGCCTCGTTGCGGGCCGGCAGCACCACGCTGACCCTGGTCCCGCCCTTCCGGAGGCACAGCTGCTCCGCGGACCACTGCCTGCCGTGGAAGCTGCGGGTGGCGAACCACTCCTGGACGTCCTGTCGCATGCTGCTCGCTTCCGACGATGAGGAATACTGGAAGGTGACTGACCAGTTGCCGTCGGACACTACCCAGCGACCGGCCCGCCGAGAAGGGTCCGAGAAGAGTCGGACGAATATGTCATGGCCGCCGGCTCGGCCCGGCGGCGGGCCGGTCGAGGAGAGGCAGGGATGAGCCAGCGGACGAGCTTGCGAGAACCGCCGCGCCGCCGCCTGGTGCTGTGGCGCCACGGGCGCACCGCGTGGAACGTCGAGAACCGTGCCCAGGGGCAGGCCGACATCCCGCTCGACCCGGTGGGGCGCCTGCAGGCCCGGACCGCAGCCCCGGCGCTCGCCTCCTTCGAGCCCGCGTTCGTGTGGTCGAGCGATCTGCAGCGGGCCTGGCACACCGCCCGGGAGCTCGCGGCCCTGACCGGCCTCGAGGTGCGGCTGGACTCCCGGCTGCGCGAGTACGACGTGGGCATCCGGCAGGGCACCACCTTCGCCGAGTTCCGCGAGAGCCACCCCGAGGTCTACGCGCGGTTCTTCTCCCAGGAGGACTACCGGGTGCCCGGCGCCGAGCTGCCCTCCGAGGTCGACGAGCGCATGGCGGCCGTGCTCGGCGACGCCGCCGCGGCGCTCGACGAGGGCCGCACCGGCGTGCTCGTCGGCCACGGCGCGGCCCTGCGCAGCGGGGTGCTGGCCTTCCTGGGCGCCCCGCCCCGGCTGCGGGACATGTTCGCCGGGATGGCCAACTGCGCGTGGACCGTGCTGCAGGAGCACCCGCACCGCGGCTGGCAGGTCGCCGACTACAACGCCCGCACCCTGCCGGGCCACTCGTCGGCGCTGGCCGACGAGATGCCGGCCCACCACGTGAGCAAGAACGCGGAACCGGGCGGCTGAGCGGGGTGCCGCCGGGGAACGGGGACCGGTAGAATGGACAGGTTGCCCGGTCAGGGCGTCAACACCTCCCCGTGCTCCCTCCCGAAAGGTCTCCTCCGTGATCACTGTCCAGAACCTCGAACTGCGTGCCGGTGCGCGGCTGCTCATGGACGAGGTCAACTTCCGGGTGGACAAGGGGGACAAGATCGGCCTCGTCGGCCGCAACGGCGCCGGCAAGACGACGATGACCAAGGTCCTCGCGGGGGAGACCCTGCCCGCGGGCGGGACGGTCACGCGCACCGGGGCGGTCGGCTACCTCCCCCAGGACCCGAAGGTCGAGGACATGGACCAGCTGGCCCGTGACCGCATCCTCTCCGCCCGCAACCTCGCGGGCGTCGTCGCCCGCCTGCGCCAGGCCGAGCAGGACATGGCCTCCGGGGACGACGCCGTGCGCAACAAGGCCATGCGCGGCTACGACCGGCTCGAGTCGGAGTTCCTCGCCGGCGGCGGCTACGCCGCCGAGTCCGAGGCCGCGACGATCACGTCCAACCTGGACCTGCCCGAGCGCATCCTCGGTCAGCCGCTGCGCACCCTCTCCGGCGGTCAGCGCCGCCGCGTGGAGCTGGCCCGCATCCTCTTCTCGGACGCCGACATCATGCTCCTCGACGAGCCCACCAACCACCTGGACGCCGACTCCGTGGTGTGGTTGCGGGACTTCCTGAAGAACTTCCAGGGCGGGCTGCTGGTGATCAGCCACGACGTGGAGCTGATGGAGATGGTGGTCAACAAGGTCCTCTACCTGGACGCCAACCGCTGCGTCATCGACCTGTACAACATGGGCTGGAAGAACTACCTGCTGCAGCGCGAGCAGGACGCCCACCGCCGGAAGCGCGAGTACGCGAACGCGGAGAAGAAGGCCACCGCCCTGATGGACCAGGCCAACAAGATGCGGGCCAAGGCCAGCAAGGCCGTGGCCGCCCAGCAGATGATCAAGCGCGCCGAACGGCTCATGAACGGCCTCGAGGGCGAGCGGCAGGCGGACAAGATCGCGAACATCCGCTTCCCGAAGCCCGCCGACTGCGGCAAGACCCCCCTGACCGCACGGGACCTGTCCAAGTCCTACGGCTCCCTCGAGATCTTCAACGACGTGGACCTGGCCATCGACCGGGGCTCCCGGGTGGTCATCCTCGGGTTCAACGGCGCCGGCAAGACCACGCTGCTGCGGATGCTGGCCGGCGAGGCCCAGCCGGACACGGGTGAGGTGGTCCCGGGCCACGGCCTCAAGCTCGGCTACTTCGCCCAGGAGCACGACACCCTGGACCCGGACCGGACGGTGCTGGAGAACATGCGCTCCGCCGCCCCCGACCTCGCCGACACGGAGGTGCGCAACGTCCTGGGCTCGTTCCTGTTCCAGGGCGACGACGTCTCCAAGCCCGCCGGGGTGCTCTCCGGCGGCGAGAAGACCCGCCTGGCGCTGGCGACCCTCGTGGCCTCCTCCGCCAACGTGCTGCTCCTCGACGAGCCGACCAACAACCTGGACCCGGCCTCCCGCCGGGAGATCCTCAACGCCCTGCGCACCTACGAGGGCGCGGTCGTGCTCGTCTCCCACGACGAGGGGGCGGTCGAGGCCCTGGACCCCGAGCGCGTGGTGATCCTGCCCGACGGCACCGAGGACCTGTGGAGCCAGGAGTACCAGGACCTCATCTCCCTCGCCTGAGCCGGGCGGCGCTCCCGGTCAGTCGCGGGACGCGGTGGTGCGCTCGCGCTCCAGGGCGTCCAGCAGGGCGTCCTCATCGTCCTCCCACGTGGGGCGGGAGCGCTTGCGCTGGGGCTTGGGCCGCATGAGGGACTTGAGGTGGGCCGGCATGTCGTCGGCCATCTCCATCCGGCGGACGACGAGCTCCTCGTCGCCCTCGCCGATGTAGTTGCCGTCCTCGTCGTAGAACCGTGCGAGCCGGCGCTCCATCTCCTCGGCGTACTGGCGGTCCCACGCGTCGTTGCGGGCCTGCTGGCGGGCGGCGTAGCCGTAGGCCACGAAGAAGAGGGCCGCGAACGCGTACCACTGCAGCGAGTAGGACAGGTGCGGCCCGGAGTCGATCTCCGGCTCGGGGGCCGCGGCGGGGGCCACCGCGGGCGCCGGGTCCTCGGCGAAGACCTCGCCGTAGGCCTCCGTGCCGATCGGCCGGTCCCAGCGCTCGCGCAGCTCCTCGAGGTCGATCGAGGCGATCTGCCCCTCGGGGGCGCCGCGGCTGACGGCCGGCTCGCCGGGCTGGAGCCTGGCGGTGACCGACACCTCGCCGGTGGGCGGGGCGGGCACGTCGTCCGGCATCCCGTTGGCCGCCTCGCCCGTGGGGATCCAGCCGCGGTCGAGGACCACGACGTCCCCGCCCTGGGTGCGGAACGGGACGAGGACCTCGTAGCCGACGCGTCCGTCCTGCGGCCGGTTGCGGACCAGGACCTGGTCCTCCGGCAGGTAGCGGCCGGTCAGCCGCACGGGGTGCCACGTGAGGCGCTCGTCGTGGGCGGCGAACTGCTCGGCGGCGTCCGCGCCGGTCAGGGGCTCCGCGCGGTAGTTCTGCGTGATCTTGGTGTTCTCGCCGACGAGGTGCTCGTTGCGGTCCATCTGCCAGCCGCCCAGGTACACGGAGAGCACGGCGGCGGCGCAGGCGATGAGGAAGAACCCGAGCCACTTGCCGCTGAGCAGGAAGCGGTAGTCGTTCATCCCCGGTGCTCCTGCGCGGGGCCCGCGAGGGGGACGGTGTCCTTCCAGAAGCCGCGCGCGCCGAGGAACTGCTCGAGGTCGCCGCGGTGCTCCGGGCACGCGAGCCAGATCTTGCGGCGCTCGGGGTCGTGGATGCGCGGGTTGTTCCAGCGGATCTGCCACGCGGCGTCCGCGCGGCAGCCCTTGCGGGAGCACTGGGGGGTGTCGGGCCCGGCCGGGGGAGCATCGGCGCCTCGCGGGGACAGCGATCCGAGCAGGTCGAACTCCACGGCGGTCGTGCTCCTCAGGGTCTTCGGTCGGGTCCCGGGACGGCCTGCGGCGGGCTCAGGCCGCGCCGCGGTGCCGGGTGGTGTCGTCCTCGACAGTAGCGGAGGAAGCCGGGTCCTCGCTGGGAGCGGCCGTGCTCCCGTGGCCCGGCGGGGTGGGGCCGCCGTCCCCGTCGCCGTCCCCGTGGCCGGCCACGAACTCGCCCTCGAGCACGAACCCGATCGCCGGCGGCTCGGCCGGCGGTCCCGGTTCGGGGGCGGCCGCCAGGGCGGGCGCGGCCGGCGGCTCGTAGTAGTTGCTCGTCCGGGTGGAGCGATCGTTGCTGTTGGCCAGCAGCACCGCCATCCACGGCAGGATGGCCACCCCCAGGATGGCGACGCCGCGGACCCAGATGTTGTCGACCGCCACGAACACGATGAGGCACACGATGCGCAGGCCCATCTGGATGCTGTAGACCTTCATCCGGTGGCCCATGTCCTGGGTGTGCGGCTCGGCAGTGGCGGTGATGGAGTGGACGTCGTCCTGGCCGGCGGTCTCGCCGGTCGTGAGATAGCGCTTGCTCATGGTCCTCCCAACAGACGTCCAATTGTCTCACCGGGGTCCGACATCGAGAAGGCGGTCCCCGGGGGCTACCGGCCGGTCGCCCGCCCCGACCGGTACGATTGGGAGGATTTCTCCGCGGGCGCGCGTCCACACCGGGCCGCGCCGACCGCGACCCACGACCGAAAGGCCCTCTTCCCATGGCAGACGAGCAGCGCAGCCCGGCACCCCGCACCGTTCTCGTGACCGGCGGCAACCGCGGGATCGGGCGGGCCATCGCGCAGGCGTTCCACGACGCCGGGGACAACGTGGCCGTCACCTACCGCTCCGGCGAGGCGCCCGAGGAGTTCTTCGCCGTGCAGGCCGACGTCACCGACTCCGCTTCGATCGACGCCGCGTACAAGGCCGTCGAGGCCGAGTTCGGCCCGGTCGAGGTGGTCGTGGCCAACGCCGGGATCACCCGGGACACCCTGCTGCTGAGGATGAAGGAGCAGGACTTCCAGGACGTCGTGGACACCAACCTCACCGGTGCGTTCCGCGTGGTCCAGCGCGCCGCCAAGGGGTTCATGCGGCTCAAGCGCGGGCGCGTGGTCCTCATCTCCTCCGTCGTCGGCCTCTACGGCTCGCCCGGTCAGGTCAACTACGCCGCGTCCAAGGCCGGACTGATCGGCATCGCCCGCTCCATCACCCGGGAGCTGGGCGGGCGCAACGTGACCGCCAACGTCGTCGCCCCCGGGTTCATCAACACCGAGATGACCGCGGCCCTGCCCGAGGACACCCAGAAGGACTACCTCGCCTCCATTCCGGCGGGCCGGTTCGCCGAGCCGGAAGAGGTCGCCGCCGTCGTGCGCTGGGTCGCCTCCGAGGAGGCCAAGTACATCTCCGGCGCCGTCATCCCCGTGGACGGCGGCCTCGGCATGGGCCACTGAGCCCTGCTGCCCCACGTTCCCCGCACGTTCCACCGAAGGAGCACCATGAGTTCACTTGCAGGCAAGACCGCGGTCGTCACCGGGTCCTCGCGCGGCGTCGGCGCCGACACCGCCAAGCTGCTGGCCGGGGAGGGCGCCAACGTCGTCGTCAACTACCGGCAGAAGGCGCCCCGCGCCAACAAGGTCGTGAAGGAGATCGAGGCGGCCGGCGGGAAGGCCATCGCCGTCCAGGCCGACATGACGGAGCCCGAGGACGTCCGCAACCTCTTCGCCCAGGCCGTGGAGGCCTTCGGCGGGGTGGACGTGCTCGTGCTCAACGCCTCCGGCGGCATGGAGACGGACCTCGGCGAGGACTACGCGCTCAAGCTCAACCGCGACGCGCAGAACGACACCCTCACCGCGGCGCTCGAGCACCTGCCCGAGGGCGGGCGCGTGGTCTTCGTGACCAGTCACCAGGCGCACTTCATCAACGACGTCGAGACCATGCCGGAGTACGTGGAGGTCGCGAAGTCCAAGCGCGCCGGTGAGGACGCTCTCACCGCCCGCGTCCCGGAGCTGACCGAGCAGGGCGTGACCTTCGTGGTGGTCTCCGGCGACATGATCGAGGGCACCGTGACCGCGACCCTGCTCAACCGGGCCCGCCCCGGAGCCCTCGAGGAGCGCCGCGAGGCCGCCGGCAAGCTCTACTCCGTGCAGGAGTTCGCCGAGGAGATCGCGCGGATGGTCACCGCGGACGTCCCCACGGGGCACGTCGAGCTCGTCGGCGGCGCCGACGACTTCCTGGCGAAGGCCGGGCGCAAGTAGGCCCACGTCCGACGACGACGGCGGGGCGGTCACCTTTCCGGACGACCGCCCCGCCGTCGTCCCCGCCGGGGCCGGCGGCCTGCGGGCGCGGCCCCCGCGCTGCCGGTGCGCGGTGCCGTGGCCGGCGGCGTGGAACCGCCCGCAATGTGACGCCGCGCCTGCGCCGGGGGTGCTATTGATGGACCACACGGTGCGAGGCCGCCCGCGCCTCGGCCAGGAGCACCTCCGCGCGGTGCGGAGCCGAGCGAGGAGCCACCATGACCCCACGGCCCACAGGACGTCTCGATCCGGGCGGCCACCTCGTCCTCGCCCGCACGTTCCGCGCCTCGGCCGAGGAGATCTGGTCCGCAGTGACGGACTCCGACCGGCTCGCCCGGTGGTACGGGACGTGGAGCGGGGACCCTGTCTCCGGCCGCGTCGAGCTGCGCATGACCGCCGAGGACTGGGACCAGCCCGAGCCCCTGCTGATCCGCCGGTGCGACCCGCCGCGGCACCTGGCGCTCACGCTGGGCACGGCGGCCGACGCCTGGCGCGTGGACCTCGACCTCGTGGACTACGGCGGGACGACCGTCCTGCAGCTCACCCACCGGTATCCCGACCCCGACGAGGTGGAGTCGGTCGGGCCCGGCTGGGAGTACTACCTGGACCGCCTGGTCGCCGCCGAGACCGGCGGGAGCCCGGACGCCGTCGACTTCGCGCGCGACTACCACCCCGCGATGGCCGGGCACTACCGGTCGCTCGCCGAGCAGCTGCGCGCCCGGGACTGAGGCCGCCGGTCCACGGCGAAGCGCAGCGCGGTCAGCTGCCCGCTCTCGCCCACCGAGGTCCGGCGCAGCCGCACCCGGCGGCCGGTGGCGCAGCACGAAGAAGGGGCCGCGGAAGGCCCCGCCGTAGAACCCGGGCCGGTTGCGGTCCTCGACGTCCATGGTGCGCCGGCCGACGAGCAGCGCACCGGTCGAGGCCACGACCTCGTCGATCGTCCCGTCGGGACCGGTCTCGGCCCCGAAGGCCCACCGCATGTCGTCACCGGGTGCGGCGATGCAGCCGCCGAGGCTCGTCCGGACGTGCCACCGCACGATGCCCGCGGCTGCCTCCTGCTGCGCGTCGGGCGGCCCTCAAGCGGCGGCGGGGCCCGCGATCTGGATGAGGTTGCCGCACGTGTCGTCGAGCACCGCGGTGGTGTACGGACCGGCGTCCGTGGGCTCCTGGACGAAGTGCACGCCGCGCTCGCGGAGCCGCTCGTACTCCGCCCGCACGTCCTTGACGCCGAAGCTGGTGAAAGGAATGCCGTCGGCGACGAGCGCGGCCTTGAACGGCCCCACGGCGGGGTGCTCCGAGGGCTCGAGGACCAGCTCGACGCCCTCGGGCGCCTGGGGCGAGACCACGGTGAGCCAGCGGGCGCCGCCGGCGGGGACGTCGTGCTTGACCATGAAACCGAGCTTGCCGGTGTAGAACAGCAGGGCCTGCTGCTGGTCGTCGACGAAGACGCTGGTGTGGGTGATCTTCATGGAACGGTCCTCCTCGGGACGGGTGGAGCGGGGGATGTGGAGTTCCTCAGGAGTCGGCGTCGCCGATGCTGAACATCCAGTGGATGCCGAACCGGTCGGTGCCCATCCCGAACAGACCACCCCAGGGCGCCTCCTCGAGCGGCATCGTGACGGTCCCGCCCGCGGTCAGCGCCTCCCACCAGCCGCGCATCAGCGTCTCGTCGTCGCCGCCCACGGAGACCGAGACGTTGTCGCCGACCGTCAGCTCCATGCTGTTCGGGGTGTCGGAGGCCATCAGGACCATGCCGGTGCCGGTGGTGAGCATCGAGTGCATGACCTTGTCCTGCTCCGCGGGGTCGTCGCTCGCCCCGTACTCGCTGAAGCGGCTGATCGACAGCTCCCCGCCGAACACGGAACGGTAGAACGTCATCGCCTCCTCGGCGGTGTCCCGGAACGAGAAGTAGGGATTGAGCAGGATGGGCATGGTCCGGCCTCCGCGTCGATCGGTCGATGCCCTTCATCATGACGCCGTCCGCGCCGCGGGGGAAGGGACCCTGGGAAGCCGCCGGCGGGGTGCGTAACCTGGTGCGCATGAGCAGAACGCAGTACTACGTGGCGGCCAGCGCCGACGGGTACATCGCAGACCGGGAGAACCACCTCGACTGGCTGCTGCAGTACGGTTTCGAGGCCTACCAGGAGCACTACGACGCCTTCCTGGCCGACGTCGGGGCGCTCGCGATGGGGGCGAGCACGTACGAGTTCGTCCTGGACCAGGGGGAATGGGCCTACGGCGACCTGCCGGTGTGGGTGTTCACGCACCGCGAGCTGCCGCGGTTGGCGGGGGCGGACCTGCACTTCCTCAGCGGGCCCGTGACGCTGCACGCCGAGGCCGTGGTGGCGTCCGCGGGCGGGCGGAACCTGTGGGTGGTGGGCGGCGGGCAGCTCGCGGCCCAGTTCGCGGACGCCGGGCTGCTCGACGAGCTGTGGCTGACGTACATGCCGATCGTCCTGGGCGGCGGCCATCCCGTGCTGCCGACCGAGGCGGCGCGCGACCTGCGGCTCCAGCGCACCACCCACTTCGAGGGCGGCGCCGTGGAGCTGCGCTACGTCCTGCAGGGCCCGGACCGGCAGGTGTGGCCCGAGTAGTCACACCTCGTCGTCGGGCCGCGGGCCGCGGACGGCACGTCCTGCCACGGCATCGGTTGGCTGACCCGCACCCACGGGCTGACCACCGACAACCTGGTCTCCGCGGAGCTCGTGACCGCCGCGTGCAGTGGGAGCACGCGCTGACGGCCTTCGGGTCGTGGTCGCGGGAACTTCCGGACGAGATGAACACCGTCGTGTCCTCCGGGATCCTCCCGCTGACTCCGGCCCGGCGCGGAGCCCGGGCGACGGGCCGGGCGGTCAGCGGGCGGCGGACGGGCGCGGCAGCCCGTACCAGGCCGCCGCGTTGTCGTGCAGCACGGACGCCGCGGCGTCGGGGCCCAGGGCCTCGACGACCAGGCCGACGTCCTCGTCCCGGAACGGGCGCTCCGCCCGAGTGCTCGGCAGGTCGGTGCCGAACAGCAGCGCCGTCGGGTCCACGGCGTGGATCCGGCGCAGCGCCTCCCGCACGTCGAGCTCGACGCGGCCGAACCCCGTGGCCTTGACCTTCACGCCCTGCCCGACGAGCTCGAGCAGCCGGGGCATCCCCGACGCGCTCATGCCGAGGTGGTCGACGCCCACCCGCGGCAGCCGCCGCAGCACGGGGGCGAGGTGCTCCAGGGCGGCGGCGTCCAGGTAGAACTCGGCGTGCCACCCGGCGAGGTCGTGCACCCGCCGGGCCAGCCGCTCGATGCCGGCCGGGTCCGCGTCCGCGCCGCGGCGGAGGTTGAAGCGCACGGCCCGCACCCCGGCCCCGTGGAGCTCGCGCACCTGCTCGTCCGGGACCGTGGACGGCAGCTGGGTGACGCCGGCGAAGCCCGGGCCGAGCTCCGCCAGCGCCGTGCGCAGGTACTTCTGGTCGTGGCCCTGGAACGAGCCGCTCACCACCGCCCCGCCCACCACGCCCAGCCCGCGGACCCGCCGCCGGTAGTCCTCGACCGTGAAGCACGGCGGCACGTACCCCTGGTTCGGCACCAGGGGGAACCGCGGGTCGATCACGTGCAGATGGGCGTCGATCACGGCGTCCTCGTCCCCGGTGCCGTCCTCGGTCCCCCGGCCGGGGGAGCGGCGGCGGGGCGGGGGCTCATCCGGGGAGGTGGCGCTGGAGCCACAGCGTCAACCACAGCTTCAGCCGCAGCTCGTCCCAGTCCGGCACGTCGACCACCAGCGCGGCCGGCCCGTACCGGTGGACCGATCCGACTCCGTCCCGGTCGACGAGCTCGGCGACCAGCCGCTCCAGCAGGGCGGGGTGCTGCTCGACGATGTCGGTCCGCAGCCCCACGTCGAAGCAGCCGACCTCGGCGACCACGCTCACCAGCGGCTCCTGGGAGACCCCGGGGGCCGCTCGGCGCAGCGCGGAGATCGTCCGCCGGGTGTGGGCGAGCATCTCCGGCCCGTCCATCGGGTCGCGGCCGTGGGCCGACTGATAGGCGCTGTAGAGGGGCAGGGCGGGGAGGAAGACCTGGTGGTGGTCGGTGGCGAGCACCGGGTAGTTGAGCAGCGGGTGGTCGCTGATGCGGTGCTCCCCGATCCGCCAGTGCGCGCCGGGCACCGCCGCGACGAGCACCTCGGCGAGATAGCTGACGAAGCCGTCGAGCAGCGCCAGCGTCGGGGCCGGCGGATGCGGGTCCACGAGCTTGCCGTGCCTGGCCCAGCTGGGCCAGGAGTCCCGGGTCGGGTCGTTCTCGAGCGTCTCGGGGGCCACGCCGAGCTCGGCGCAGCGGCCGGCGATCCGCTCCCACACCGGCGCCACCGACTCGAGCGTGCCGTCCAGCAGGGCGCCCGGAGCGCGGTCGTGGTCGGCCAGGGCGCTGCGCAGTCGCTGCAGCGCCGGGACGCGTTCGGCCACGAAGCGCCGCAGCGCCTCGTCCGCCTGCTGCGGGGTCATCCACTCGTAGAGCGTTGCTGCCATGGATCCGACTCTACGCGGGACCCTCCGGCGCCTGGTACGGCCTCCGGCTGCCGCCCGGGGCGCGGCGACCGAGCGGCCGGAGTGCGGCGGGCCGTGCGGGTCACTCCTCGAACGGGGGCCACAGGCTGATCCCCAGCCGGACCTCCAGGCGGGCGATCGTGTAGCCGTCCGGCCAGACGTGACCGTCCAGGATCCGCGACAGCGCCGTGTGGTCGACGCCGGTGAGCGCCCCGACCTCGCGCAGGGGCCGGGATCCCACGGCCGCCCGCAGGTTCAGCGCGAACAGCCTCGCCCGTTCCGCCACCGGGTCGTCGCAGATCTCGTCCGGCCAGGAGAGAGAGTGGTCCTGTGGTTCCGGTCGTGCCCTGCTGGCCATGGCGAGCAGTCTAGGGACCGGCCCTGAGCATGAACCTGAAGCCTCAGGGAGCGGCCGGCCCGTAGCGGTGCTCAGGGCGGCCGGTGCTCCCGTAGCGCAGCTGGATCTCGACCGAGCCGTCCTCGGCCAGCGCGGAGAGGTAGCGCTGGGCCGTGGCCCGGGAGATGCCGACCTTGCGGGCGATCTCCGCGGCGGGGAGCGGGACCCCGGGCTCCAGGGCCGCCAGGACCGAGGCCTCCGTCGCGGACCGGGTGCGCTCACCGGGGGAGGCGGTCTCGCCGGGGTGGAGGGCGTGCAGGGCGCGGTCCACGGTCTCCTGCGTCAGCGCGTCCCGGTCGGCGAGCAGCCGGCGGTACCGGGAGTAGGCCCGCAGCGTGCGGGCCAGCCGCTCGTTCGGGAACGGCTTGATGAGGTAGGCGAGCGCGCCGCGGCGGACGGCGGTCCGCACGGAGGCCGGGTCGGCCGCCGCGGTGAGCATGATGACGTCCACGTCGAGGGCCCGCAGCAGGTCCAGCCCGAGCGCGTCGGGCAGATAGACGTCCAGCAGGACGAGGTCGGGCTGATGGGCGTGCACGGTGCGCATCGCCTGCTCGGCGGTGCCCACCGGCGTCAGCGCGGTGAAGCCCGGCACGGCGTTCACGAATCCCGCGTGCAGCCGTCCCACGTGGAAGTCGTCGTCGACCACGAGGACCACCAGGTCGTCGCTCATCCTGCACCTCCTGAAGCACCGGCGGACGGTTCCCCGCGGACGTCGGCCCCGGGCCCGGGCTCGCGGACCACGGTACCGGGCAGGCGTGCGCAGAAGACGGCTCCCGGCCCTCCGGGGCGTCCCGGATCGGCCACCCACACGTCCCCGCCGCGCCGGCGGGCCAGCTCACGGCTCAGGGACAGGCCGAAGCCCTGGCCGTGGACGTCGGGCAGCCGGTCGAACTGCGCTCCGCCGTCGTTCCCGGGGCGGGGGGCCGGGACGGCGGTGGACCAGCCCTGGGCGAAGATCGGCTCGGGATCCTGCACGGGGAGCCCGTCGCCGGAGTCGGCCACCACGAGGTGCAGCGTGCCCTCCCCGCCGGTCCAGTCGTCGAGCAGCTCGACCTCGACCCAGCGGTCCTCCGCCTCGCCCTGGACGGCGGCGCGGATTGCGTTGTCCACGAGGCTGCCGATCACGGTGGTGACGTCCTGCGGGTCCGTGACCCGGCCGCGGACCAGGGTGTCCGCGCCGATGCGCAGGCTCACGCCGCGCTCGGCGGCCTCGACGCTCTTGGCGCCCAGGAACGCCTGCAGGTAGGGGTCGCGCAGAAGCTCGGCCCGCTCGGCCGGATAGCTGAGGGGACCGGTCTCGGTCACCTCGGACACGTACCGGCGGGCCTCCCCGGCGTCGCCGATCGCGAGCAGCCCCGAGATGGTGTGCAGGCGGTTGGCGAACTCGTGGCGCTGGGCGCGCAGGGCGGTGCTGAGCGCGCCGACGGCGTCCAGCTGGCGGGTCAGGGACTGCAGCTCGGTGCGGTCCCGGACCAGCACCACCCAGCCGAGCGGTGGCAGCCCCGGGCCGGCGGGCCGGACGGCGCGGGCCGAGAGGATGAGCACGCGCCGTCCGACGACCTGCTCCACGGCCGGGGACGCCGGGCTCGCCGCGGCGAGCAGGGCGGGGAAGGACGCCGGCAGACCTGCCTCGGCCAGGGGGGTGCCCACCAGCCGGGAGGGCTCCGCGACGTCCAGCAGCCGCCCCGCCTCGGCGTTGACCACCGTGATGCGGTGCTCGGGCGAGACGCCGATGACGCCCTCGTCGACGCCGCGCAGCACCGCCTCCTGGTCCTGGGCGAGCGCGACGATCTCCTCGGGCTCCAGCCCGAGGGTGAGGCGCTTGAGCCGGCGCGCGATCGCCGCGGAGGCGGCCGCGCCGAGGCCCAGGGCGCCGACGGCGGTGGCCGCGACAGGGGTGATGTCCTGCCGGAGGCTGGCCAGCACGTCCTCGCGGGAGATCCCGACGCTCACCGCTCCCACCACTGCGGCGTCCGTTCCCGGGGCGTACACCGGGACCTTGGCCCGGGCGGAGTGCCCGAGGGTGCCGCGCTCCTGGCTGGTGACCTCCCGGCCGGCCAGGGCCTCGGTGGGGTCCGTGCTGACGGGTCGGCCCAGCTGCTCGGGGTTGGGGTGGGAGAGCCGGAGCCCGGTGTCGTCGGTGATCACCACGAAGAGGGACTCCGTGCGGCGGCGGACCTCCTCGGCGGAGGACTGCAGGGACCCCCGCGCCAGCACGTCCGGGTCGAGGTCCTCGGGGCCGGCCTCGACCAGGTCGGCCACGCCCGCGCGGACGTCGTCGGTGGCGGCCACGGCCCGGGCGATGGACAGGGCCTGGTGCTCGGCGTCCCGGCCCAGTCGCTCGTAGGTCAGCCACCCGTAGACGCCCCCGCACAGCGCGACGACGAGCGTCACCACGGCCAGGTGCAGCAGCGTCATCCGTGCCAGGAAGCCGGGGCGCTGCCGGGGCGCACCGGGTGCCGTCACTGTCTCTCCTCGTGGCCGGGCGTGGTCTCGTGCGCGACCGCCGCGCGTGGTGCGCACCACTCTACGTCCCTGAGGTGCTCCACCGCCGTGCTCCGGGAGCGGCGGCCACGGGTCGCCGAGGTGCTCGGGCGAGGGGGCGGAGGGTCAGAGGTTGGCGAAGAAGCGGACCGCGTCCAGGTTCGGCAGGTTGACCTGGGCGTCGGCGGCCGCACGCAGGGCGGGCTTGGCGTTGAAGGCCACGCCGAGTCCGGCGGCCCTGAGCATGTCGATGTCGTTGGCGCCGTCGCCCACGGCGATGACGTCCTCGGGGGCGACGTCCAGCTCCTCGGCCCAGCTCCGCAGGCAGCGCTCCTTGACGGTGCGGTCCACGACCTCGCCGAGCACCTTGCCGGTGAGCTTCCCGTCGACGACCTCGAGGGCGTTGGCGGCGTGCCGGGTGAGCCGCAGCTCCTCGGCGAGCGGGGTGAGGACGTCCAGGAATCCCCCCGAGACGGCAGCCACGGCGTGGCCCTCCCGCAGGAACGCCTTGACGAGCACGTCCGCGCCGGGGGAGAGCCGCACCGCGGCCCGGACCTCCTCGACCACGGACGCGGGCAGGCCCGCGAGGGTCTCGACCCGCGCGTGCAGGGACTGGGTGAAGTCCAGCTCCCCGCGCATGGCCGCCTCGGTCACGGCGGCGACCTCGGCCTCGCGGCCCGCGTGGGCCGCGAGCATCTCGACGACCTCCTGCTGGATGAGCGTGGAGTCCACGTCCATGATGAGCAGCTTCTTGCGCCCCGGGTCGAAGAGGGTGGTGGGCACCACGTTGACGTCCACCCCGGGCAGCATCTGGTGCAGGGGGTCGGGCCGCAGGGCCGCGAGCAGGGCGGTCGCGTCCGACCCGGCCACGTGGGCGGTGAAGGCGTTGTAGCCGGGGACCCGCGAGTCCGGGCCGGCGGAGCCGGGGCCGGTGACCCGCACGGCGGAGAACCGCTCGACCTCGGCGCCGGCGTCCTGCACCAGGGAGAGGATGCGCTCACGGGCCTCCGGGTCCGGATTCTGGGCGAACGCGATCACGGCGAGGTCGGTGGTCATGCGGCCAGTGTATCCATGCCCCCGGACGCGCCCGCGGGGAGACGGGCGCCGGGGCGGGGACCGCCGCCGCCGGTGCCCTACAGTGGCCGGTATGAGTGCTGTGGTGGAGATGGTGGACGTCAGTGTGGTCCGTGGGCAGAAGACCCTCCTGGAGTCCGTGGACTGGGTCGTCAACGAAGGCGAGCGGTGGGTCGTGCTGGGCCCCAACGGCGCCGGCAAGACCACGCTGCTGTCCATCGCCGCGGCCCGGCTGCACCCGACCCGCGGGATGGTGGACATCCTCGACGAGATCCTCGGCGCGGTGGACGTCTTCGAGCTGCGGCCCCGGATCGGCCTGAGCTCCACGGTGCTCGCCGCCCAGATCCCCGAGGCGGAGACGGTGCGCAACTGTGTGGTCACGGCCGCCTACGGCGTGACCGGGCGGTGGGTCGAGAACTACGACGACGCCGACGAGGCCCAGGCGCAGGAGCTCATGGCCGCGTGGGGCATCGACCACCTGGCCGAGCGCCGCTTCGGGTCCCTCTCCGAGGGCGAGCGCAAACGCGTGCTGATCGCCCGGGCACTGATGACCGATCCCGAGCTGCTGCTGCTCGACGAGCCCGCGGCGGGTCTCGACGTGGGCGGCAGGGAGGACCTGGTGGCGCGGCTGGACGAGCTGGCCCGGGACGAGGCCGCGCCGGCCGTCGTCATGGTCACCCACCACCTGGAGGAGGTGCCCGACGCCTTCACGCACGCGCTGCTGCTGCGCGAGGGACGGGTCGTGGCCTCCGGGCCCGTGCGGCAGGTCATGACCCAGAAGAACCTCTCCGAGACGTTCGGCCTGCCCCTCAAGCTCGTGCGGGTCGGCAACCGCTACGCGGCGTTCGCCCGGTCCTGACCCGGCGTCCGTGTCCGTGACCCCGGCCGTGGAGAACGTCAGCGAGCTCGTCACCGGCCTGCTCGCCGGCCTGCCCTTCGAGGGGTGGCAGGTGGGGCTCATCCTCCTCGCGGGGGTGTGGGCGGGGCTGATCAACACGATCGTGGGCTCCGGGACCCTCGTCACCTTCCCCGTGCTGGTCACGATGGGCGTGCCGCCGGTGACCGCGTCGATGTCCAACGCGATGGGCCTGATCGCGGGCAACCTCACGGGTGCCTGGCACTACCGCCACGAGCTCAAGGGCGTCGAACGGACCCTCCTGAAGCTGGTCCCGTTCTCGGTGGTCGGCGGCGTCATCGGCGCGGCCCTGCTGCTGCGCCTGCCGGAGGCCGTGTTCGGCTACGCCGCCCCGGTCCTGATCGTCGTGGCCCTGCTGTTCGTGATCTTCCAGCCGCGGCTCCAGGCGCTGGTGCGCCGGCGCAAGGAGGAGCAGGCCGAGGCCGCCGCCGCGGCGGCGCGCGCCCGCGGGGAGACCGCCCCGCGCCGCCTGGACCCGGACCGCGCCCCGCAGCCCGTGTCCCTGTACGCCCTGGTCTTCCTGGCCGGCGTCTACGGCGGCTACTTCGTGGCCGCCCAGGGAGTGCTGCTGCTGGGCATCCTGGGCGTGTTCCTGTTCGCCTCCCTGCAGGCCGCCAACGCCGTCAAGGTGGTGCTCGTGGCCTTGGTGAACATCGTGGCCGCGGTCTCCTACGTCCTGTTCGCCCTCGACCGGATCAACTGGTGGGTCGTGCTGCTCATCGCCGTCAGCTCCACCGTGGGCTCCTGGGCCGGGGCCAAGATCGGCCGCCGGCTCTCCCCGGTCGTGCTGCGCACCGTGATCGTGGTGCTGGGCGTCGTGGCCCTCGTCAACCTGGTGTCCCGGCTGCTCTGAGAGCCGCCGCCGGCACCGCGACGAGCCGGCGCCCGGCCGCACACGCCCGGCCGGACACGCTCGGGCGGTCGAGGTCAGCCGGACGAGGTGGCCGTCACGTGCCGGGCGGGGTCGAAGGGCTCGAACACCGCGGAGCCGATCATGAAGATGCCCCGCTGGGGGATCCAGAAGTCCCGCAGCCGAGCCTGCTCCGTCAGCGCCCCGATCGAGCCCAGGTCCGCGCCGCCCAGCGTGGCGCGGCTGTCCTGCACGAACCACATCCGCCGGGGGGCGGCCCGGAACGACTGGCCGTTGGGGACCTCGCCGACCAGGCCGATCCGGCCCGCCCGCAACGAGGGGCCGGCCGCCGCGCCCACGGCCCGCAGGAAGCGGCGGCCGCGCCACAGCCGTTGCGGCAGGGCGCCGGAGACCCCGGACATCAGCCGCGTGAGCGGGGTGTCCCCGACCCGCACCTCCCAGACGAGACCGACCCCGTCCCCGACGGTCACGGTGAAGCTGCGCTCGTCGCTCCAGTCGATCGAGATCCGGTGGACGGACGCCGACGAGAGGGCGCTGCCGAAGTAGCGCGGGCAGGAGAGCCCGGGGTCCGCGTCCGTCCACATGGTCCAGGCCCCGGCCGGGTCGCGCCACCAGACCGACGTGTACCCCGGGCCCACCGACGTCACCGGGAAGCGGCGCAGGGCCAGCACGTGCCCGGAGCGGAACGGCAGCCCCATCACCCCGTAGCCGGAGAACCGCTCCTCCTGCCCGGGCGGGAGCTGCGCCCGGTCCTCCACCGCGGCGACGCGGGTCCGGATGTCCGCCATGACGACCACGCTCCCCTTCTCCTGGGGCGAGCGTAGGCCCCGCCCGCCGCCGGGGCAACGGTCACCGACCCCGGCCGCGAGCAAGTCCTCCCCAGGGCACCGGCTACGATCGGGGCGACCCGTCCGCGACCCGTCCGCGACCCGTCCGCGACACGTCCGCCACGCCCCGACCACGAAGAGACCCCGTGACCGACTTCCCCCACCTGATCCGCCTCGAGAGCGCCGACGACCCCCGAGTGGCCGACTACGCCCGCCTGACCGACGTCAAGCTGCGGCGCCGGCTCGAGCCCGAGCGCGGCATGTACATCGCCGAGTCCTCCAAGGTGCTCCGCCGGGCGCTCGCGGCCGGGCACTCGCCCCGGTCCTTCTTCATGGCCGACAAGTGGCTCGAGGACCTCGCGGACGTGCTGGCAGAGCATCCGGACGTGCCCCTGTACGTCGGCGACGACGACGTGCTCGAGCAGATCACGGGCTTCCACCTGCACCGTGGGGCGATCGCGGCCATGCAGCGCCCGGAGCCCGTGGCACTGGAGCAGCTCCTGGCGTCGTCCCACCGGATCGCGGTCCTCGAGGACATCGTCGACCACACCAACGTGGGAGCGATCTTCCGCTCGGCCGCCGCGCTGGACGTCGACGCCGTGCTCGTCACCCCGCGCTGCGCCGACCCCCTGTACCGCCGGTCCATCCGCGTCTCGATGGGCACCGTGTTCCAGGTCCCGTGGACCCGGCTGCAGCACTGGACCGCCGACCTGCAGCGGATCAAGGACGCAGGCTTCACCACGGCGGCGCTCGCCCTGAGCGAGGACTCGATCACCCTCCAGGAGCTCGCCGCGCGCCGGGACGAGCGACTCGCCCTGGTCCTCGGCACCGAGGGGGACGGGCTGAGCGCCGCCACCGTCCACCACGCGGATCTCACCGTCCGGATCCCGATGTCCCACGGCGTGGACTCCCTCAACGTCGCCGCCGCCTCGGCCGTGGCGTTCTGGGAGACCCGTCCCGGCGTCCAGGAGCGCACGGCGCCCGCGTCGTAACGGTTCGGCCCCCAAATGCACTCCGAGCGGTGACGTTGGCGATCGCGAAACCTACGCTTGAAGGGTCTGCGAGGCCCGGTCCTTCACACCGCGGCACCAGCCGGCGGCCGGGCGCGGACGGAGGAGCGAGAAGGAACGTCATGAAAAAGTTGATCTCATGGCTGGCGGCACTGGTGCTGGCCATGGGGCTGGGGCTGGTCGTCCCCAGCAGTGCCGGCGCCGCGGAGCCGTACTGCGGCATCCGGTGGGGGTCCACCCCGGAGTACTCGAAGGTGTACACGGGCGATGTGATCACCGACGTACGATCCGGTCGGCACGCGTGCTTCGACCGTCTGGTCGTCGACCTCCGTGGCGGCGACGTCCCGGGGTACAACGTGGCGTACACCGCCGTCGCCGAGCAGGGATCGGGCAAGGCGGTTCCCCTGCGGGGAGCGGCCGATCTGCGGATCATCGTCCACGCACCTGCCTACAAGGACGGCAAGGCCACCTACTTCCCGAAGAACCGGAAGGAAGTGGTGGACGTCAGCGGGTACCGGACGTTCCGCCAGGTGGCGTGGGCCGGCAGCTTCGAGGGGCAGACCACCATCGGCCTCGGCGTCCGCGCGAGGCTCCCGTACCGGGTCTTCGTGCTGGACGGTCCGGGGAACAAGACGCGGCTCGTGGTCGACGTCGCCCACCGGTGGTGAGCCTGTCCCACCACCGGTGACTGCCGCACGGGGGGCCCGGCCCGCACCGGGCCCCCGGCGTGCGGGACGGCCCGTGAATTATCCCCGGAGATCCGGTACGCTGGACCGCTGGTGCCCGATGCCCCCGCCCTTCTCGAACCGCGCGGACGGACGACGACGGAGCACCGCCCACCGAGCGAAACCGTGGCTGGCAAAATCCAGGCACCAACAGAAGGTTTGAATCCCATGAAGACTGACATCCACCCGGACTACCACCCGGTCCTCTTCCGCGACCTGGCCTCCGGCAAGACCATCCTGACCCGTTCCACCGCCACCTCGCAGAAGACCGAGACGTGGGAGGACGGCAACGAGTACCCGATCATCGAGGTCGAGATCTCCTCGGAGTCCCACCCGTTCTACACCGGCAAGCAGCGCATCATGGACTCCGCCGGTCGCGTGGAGCGCTTCAACGCCCGCTTCAAGAACTTCGGCAAGTCCAGCAGCTGACGTTCGTCCCGCTCGCGGGGCCCCGCACGATCGCACGCAGGCCCGGACCGCATCGGTCCGGGCCTGCGTCGTCCCCGGGCGTAGGCTGACCCGGGGCCGGCAGCAGGGGCCACCAGCGGGAACGACCAGCAGAAATGACGGGAGGACGCGGATGACGCAGGAGCGGCGGCACGGGGAGTTCAAGGTGCTGGGCGGAAAGCTCGTGGTCGCGGACCTGACCGTGGTCGACGGCCGGCTGACCGACGTCTCCGTCAACGGGGACTTCTTCCTCGAGCCCGACGAGGCCCTCGAGGACATCAACGCCGCGCTGACAGGGCTCGGCGAGCACGCCTCCCAGGAGGAGATCGTCGCGGCCGTCGAGGCGGCCCTCGCGGACGACGTCGTGCTGTTCGGCTTCTCCCCGCAGGCGATCGCCACCGCGGTCCGCCGGGCCCTGGCTCACGCCACGACCTGGCACGACCACGCGTGGGAGGTCATCCCGCCCACGGTCCGGCCCACCCTGGAGAACCTGGCGCTCGACGAGGTCCTCGCCCGCGAGGTGGGCGCCGGCCGGCGTCCCCCCGCCCTGCGGCTGTGGGACTGGGAGGAGCCGTCCGTGGTGATCGGGTCCTTCCAGTCCTTGCGCAACGAGGTGGACGCGGAGGGCGCGCGGCGGCACGGCATCTCGGTGGTGCGCCGCGTCTCCGGAGGCGGGGCCATGTTCATGGAGGCGGGCAACTGCATCACGTACTCGCTGTACCTGCCGCAGACGCTCGTGGACGGCCTGAGCTTCTCGGAGTCATACCCGTTCCTCGACCGGTGGGTCATGCAGGCGTTCCAGGAGATGGGGCTGGAGGCGTTCTACGTCCCGCTCAACGACATCGCCACCGAGCACGGCAAGATCGGCGGAGCCGCGCAGAAACGCTTCGCGGGCGGCGGCATGGTCCACCACGTGACCATGAGCTACGACATCGACGCGCAGAAGATGACCGAGGTCCTGCGGATCGGCAAGGAGAAGCTCTCGGACAAGGGACACCGCTCGGCCAAGAAGCGCGTGGACCCGCTGCGCCGGCAGACCGGCATGGCCCGAGCCGACGTCGTGGACAAGCTCATGGAGGTCTTCGCAGGACGCTACGGGGCCGCGGAGGGCGCCGTGCGCGAGACCGAGCTCGCCGCCGCCCGCGAGCTGGTGGCCACGAAGTTCGCCACCCCGGAGTGGATCGCCCGGGTGCCCTGAGCCGCTCGCGGCACCTCTCCGGGCCGGCGCTCCCAGCAACCTCCGAGCAACGGAGGCCTAGCATGAGCGGCACGAACGCCGGCCCCGGCAGGCTCCGGGACCGGCCTCCGCCGCCCACCGCACCGGGAGCCCTCCATGTCCGTCGACGACCGCGACGCCGCCCTTGCAGCCGCCCGCGAGGCGGTTCCGCGGAACCGCCGGCACCCCGTCCGACGCGCGCTGCCGGTGCTCCTGGGCCTCGTGCTGGTCCTCGCCCTGGCCGGAGGGGCCTTCGTCTGGAACCTGGGACGGACCTTCGACGCCCGGAAGCAGGTCGTCGAGGACGCGTTCCCGGCCGAGACCGGGCGGCCCGCCGCGGGCTCCGCCCAGGACCGGGGCACCACCGTGCTGCTGCTCGGCGCCGACAGCCTGCCGGGCGGGCGGGCGGACGTGGGCGTCGTCGGGGAGCGGGCGGACACCATCATGCTGGTGCACGTTCCCGAGGACGGCGGCGAGGCCTACGTCATGTCCCTCCTGCGGGACACATGGGTACCGATCCCCGGGGTGGGCGAGGCCAAGATCAACGCGACGCTCGACCTCGGCGGCGTCCCCCTGATGGTCGAGACGGTCGAGGGCCTCGTCGGGACCCGCGTGGACCAGGTCGCCGAGGTGGACTTCGCCGGCTTCCAGGCCCTCACCGACGCCCTGGGCGGGGTCACGATCGACGTGCCCCAGGACTTCGTCTCCAACGAGGGCATGACCTTCGAGCAGGGCCCCGAGCACATGGACGGGGAGCGGGCCCTCGAGTTCGTCCGGGAGCGCAAGGCCTTCGAGGGCGGTGACTTCCAGCGGGTGGAGAACCAGCGCAGCTACGTCCGGGCCGTGCTGGAGCGGCTGCTCGGCTGGCAGACGCTGCTCAACCCCGTCCGGATGCACACCGTGGTCAGCGACTTCTCGCCCTACCTGAGAGTGAGCGAGGGACTCGACTCGGCGTGGATCGCCGGGCTGGCCCCCGACCTGGTCGGCCTCTCCGCCGGGGACCTGCAGATGACCACGGCACCGCAGCTCGGCCTCGGGGTGTCCCCGGACGGGCAGTCCGTCGTCGTTCCCGACCTCGAGGCGATGGCGGAGATCGGCGCGGCCATCTCGGCGGACGAACTCGGCCGATATCTTGCTACGCTGAACCCTGACGATCAGTAGTTCCCCGCCGACCCCCGAACCGGCGAGGAACGTCTTCCCCCGCCCGCAGCACGCCCCGTGATCGACCGGGACGGCCCCTTCTGACCCCCGCGAGAAGGCCATGCCGCACACCCCCCGCCCTTTCAGCCCGGACGACGAGCCCGAGGCCTTCTGGCTGCCCGCGGCCCGGACCCTCCCCACCGGCGCCGCGCGACCCGCCGCCCGCGCCCTGCTGCGCAGTCCCTGGCCCGAGGCCGGGGCCGCCGTGGCCCGCACGCTGGGCCCGGACGCCGGCGCGGAGAGGCGGCTCGAGGCACGGCTCCGGCGCGCCCGCCGGGGTCGCCCCGCCCCGCGCACGGCCCGCCGCCTCGCCGAGGCGGCCCTGTCCGCGGGCCGGGTGGCCGAGGCGGACCGGCTCCTGGCGCAGGTGCCGCCCGGCACCAGGGACCTCGCGGGCACGACGGCCCGCCGGCACCGCCACGTCGGCCGGATCTCGGAGGCCGTGGTCGAGCTGCGGCGCGCCGTGGCCGCCGGCCGGGCCACACCGGGGGAGCGGCGCCGGCTGCTCCACTACGAGGACGAGCTGCGGCTGCTCTCCGGCTGGCGGCCCGCCCTCACCCCGGTGGTGAGCTACGGCCCGGAGCCCGCGTCCGTGCTCCACGTGCTCGCCGAGGCCCCGCCACGCGCCCGGGGGCGCCGCGCCCTGCGCACCCACTCCCTGCTCTCCGCGACCGTGGCCCAGGGCTGGACCGTGACCGCTGTGACGCGCCCCGGTCCCGTGCCCCCCGAGAGCAGGGCGCACGGCGTGGCCGCCGAGGTCCTCGACGGCGTCTCCTACCACCAGCTCCTGCCCGCACGCCGGGCGCTCACCCCCACGGCACGACTGCAGCAGGAGGCGCAGGCGCTGCTCGAGCTCGCGCTCCGCGCGCGGCCCGCGGTGCTGCACACCACGAGCCGCCCCGGCAACGCTCTCGTGACCCGCGCGGTGGCGGAGGCGCTGGGCATCCCGTGGGTCTACGAGGTGCGGGAGCTGCCGGCCGACCGGTGGGCGGCCTCCCGCCCCGACGAGGCCGCCACGAGCGAGCGCCACCGTCTCGACTGCGCCCGCGAGGCCGAGTTCCTGGGCGCCGCGGCCGACGTCGTGACGGCGAGCCGCGCCATGCGCGAGCGGGTGCGAGCGCTCACGCGGGGCCTGCCCGCCGGCCCGGTGCCGGTCCGCGTCGCGCCCCCGGCCGTGGACGGTCCCTACCTGGCGGATCCCCGCCCCCTGCGGGAGGCACGCCGGGTCCTGGGGCTGCCGGAGACGGCCCGGGTGGTGGGCTCGGTCGCGGACCTGGTGGAGCACGAGGGCCTCGACGACCTCCTGCGCGCCGCCGCCCTCGTGGCCGTCGACGTGCCGGAGCTCCTCGTGGTGGTCGTGGGCGACGGCCCGGCCCGGGCCGAGCTCGAGCGTCTGGCCGCGCAGCTCGGCCTGGGCGGCCGGGTCCGGTTCGCGGGGCGGGTCCCGGACGAGCAGGTCGTGCAGTACCACCAGGCGTTCGACGTGTTCGTGGTCGCGCGCAAGGACCGCCCGGTCACCCGGGCCGCGGCCCCGACCGAGTCCGTCGAGGCCCTGGCCACCGGCACCCCCGTGGTCGCCTCCCGGCTGCCCGTGCTCGCCGAGACCGTGGCCGACGGCATCACCGGGATGCTGACCCCGCCGGAGGAGCCCGAGACCCTCGCGACGGTCCTGCGGATGATGCTCGAGTGCCCTGCCGTGCGCCGGTGCCTGGGCGTCGAGGGCCGGCGTCGTGCCGTGCCGGGGCGGACTTGGCACGGCGTGGCCGCGGCCGCCGCGGAGACCTACGACCACCTGACGGGACGCTCCGGGTCCGAGGAGGCGTCCGCCTGAGGAGGGCGCGGTCTCAGAGCAGACCGAGACGGGCGAGGCGGCGGCGTGCGGCCGCCTCGCTCGGGCCGGTCTCGCCGAGGGCCCTGCCGACGACCGCCAGGGTGAGCCCGGCGGGGCCCCTGGTCGGCAGCGGCACGGGGCCCAGCCGCGGACGGTCGAGACCGAGCAGCTCCAGCCGGTCCTCGGGCAGCGAGTCCACGACGGCGGCGAACAGGGCGCGGTAGCCCGGGAGCAGCAGCGGGTCCAGAGGAGGGCGGCGCAGGAACGCCACGACCTCGTCCACCACGGGCCCACCCGCGAGGTGCGGGCCGAAGGAACGGAGGCGCTCGTCCAGCTCCGCCTCGGAGCGCGGTGGCCGCTCCACGCCCATCAGGCGCCCGGCCACGGCCCACTCCCGCACGTACGCGTCGGGTCCGCCCGGGATGTCGCCGCCCCACCGCTGGTGGCAGCGCAGGAAGGCGTCCGTGAAGGCCAGGTGGACCCACTCGGCGAGGTCCGGGTCGTTCGCGCAGTACGGGTGCCGCGCGCCGTCAGCCCCGGTGTAGGTGCCGCGCACGCTCTCGTGGACCCGGCGGACGTGGTCCGAGGCCCGTCGCGCGGCGGCGGTGTCACCGTAGGTGACGGTGAAGATCCACCGGATGGTCCCGGCCAGGCGTCCGAGCGGGTCCCTCCGGTAGTCGGAGTGCTCGACGACGCCCGCCAGCGCCCCCGGGTGCAGGGCCTGGGTGAGCAGGGCGCGCACGCCGGCGGGAATGGTCGCCATCGAGCCGTGCACGGCCCAGACCGCCGAACCGGGCCGGAAGTGCCCGGCGTCCTCGCCGTCGGCCAGCGCCAGCTCCCACTCCGGCACGCGGTCCGCCTGGCCGGCGAACGTCGTGCGCAGCCTGTCCTGCAGCGGCGCCATCAGTCCCACCTCGTCCTCCTCCTGTCCCCGGTGCTCCGTGCCGCCCCATCATGGCGGGTGCCTCCGACATCCGCTGCTACGGGCAGCGCGGGCGGGCGGCGAGGGCGGGCAGCGCGGGGGAGAGGGGCGGGCCGGCCGGGCCGGTCAGGACTTCTCCTGGCCCCCGGTCTCCAGCGAGGCCAGGGGCGCGCCCTCGAGGAAGCGCACCAGCGCCGGCGAACGGGTCACCACCGTCTCCTGGTAGCGGCCCGGCAGATCGGGGTCCTTGCCGATGACCAGCTGCTCGACGTCGTCGTCCAGGAACATCGCCAGGGTCCCCCGCAGCAGCTCCAGCACGGTCTCGTCGCGGAGCATGCCGCGCACGGCGCCGGGCACCCGGACGGTGCGCTCGCCGTCGAGGACCACGTCGACGAAGTCAGGGGTGTCGCTCTCCGACCAGCGGGCCGTGGTCGCGGCCGCGACCGCCCCGGTGGTCTCGACCGCGAGGGTGACCACGATGGTCGCCTCCATGAGCGCCGCCTGGATGTCCTTCGCACGGCGCCGTTCGCGGTTCCTGCGCCAGCGGCTCGGACGCGTGCGGCCGACCACCAGGTACTCCAGCTGCAGCTGGCCCTGGCAGTCCTCCAGGAAGGCGACGGTGACGGTCTCGGAGGGGCAGTCGCCCCGGACGGCGGCGTAGGCCCGGCGCAGCAGGTCCTGCAGGTCGGTGGAGCCCCGGCCGAGCGTGCGCGCCGAGAGGCTCACGGTCCGGCCGTGGGCGCCGAGGCAGCGCACCGTGATCGGAACGCGTGCCACCGTGGTGTCGAGGGGGGAGTCCACGCTGACGTCGGGCCTTCCTGTGGGAACGGGGGAGTGACCTCATCATAGATGTGCACGCATGGTCCAAGTCCTGTGTGACGTCCTCCGTTGTGGGGACAACAAGCCCCTCACCAGGGGCGACGGACGGGCCGGACGG